>JACMOE010000148.1 GCA_014378185.1 Gemmatimonadaceae bacterium
TCGTGCCCTGATGGGCTGATTGCTGGAGGCGCATGCTCATGCTCACGCATCCCCAGTGACGGCGATACTCTCGCAACACTTCTGACTCAGGACACTAGTGCTCGAGCGAAGTGGCCGCGTCATCCCCGACCGCCGCGACGACCCGCGGCAACTCGTTCAGAAGCGCCTCAGGCGTGTTCCGTGCCGGAACCTCCAATACGCGCTCCAGCAGCGCGTGCAGAATCTTAGCATAGACCGGCCCGGGGGGGATGCCCGCGGCGCGCAACTCGTCCCCCCCAATGGCAAGATCGCCGATTTCGACCGCACTGGAAAATTGCGCGTGACGCAACGCCCTGTGCAGCGACCGCACCGCCGACGCGTTGGGTGCCGGGAATCCGGCGGCGCGCTGCGCGCACCATCGCGCGCCCGCCACGCGCAGGAAGGCACCCGCGTGCACTCGGCCGATCTGCCCCAGCCAGCGACGAACCTCCACACCTTCCGGCGCACCGGCGCCGAGCCCGACCGCGATCCGCGAACCCAGCGCGCTCCAGCGCTCCACCACGGCGACGACCCAGTTCGTGTCGTGCCTGGAGAACCGCAGTGCCAGGAGCGCCTCGCGAACGCTGGCCGCCGGAACGTCGAGAAAAAGTGCCGCCAACCTGTTCACCGTGCGCTGTGGCGCTGTGCGACCCGCCACGCCGTCACGCGGCAGCCGGTCCATCGTGGCAAGGGCGACGTCGTCCAGACCGGCCAGCGAGGGAACCAGCACCTCCAGCGCACCGGTGTCACGCCAGAGCCGGAGTGCCCCGCCAGGTGCATCCACCTGTTGCATCGTCTTCACCATCTCCTGCTGCACCCGCTCTGCCGAGAGTCGCGTGAGATGGGGCGCCGAGGCGCGGAGCGCAGCGAAGGTTGCCGGCTCGATGGCGAAGCGGTAGCGCGCGGCAAACCGAATGGCGCGAAGCGCGCGCAGGCGGTCTTCGCGCATGCGTTGCTCTGCATCACCGACAGCACGAACAATCCCCGCGGCAAGATCCCGCTGTCCGCCGAACGGATCGCGCAGGTCGCCGGTGGCCGGCCGAAAGGCAATCGCGTTGATGGTGAAGTCGCGCCGTGCCAGGTCGTCCTCGAGGCTGGCGCCGAACTCCACCACCGCATGCCGTCCGTCCGTCTGCACGTCGCGTCGGAATGTCGTGACCTCGTGCGGTACGCCGCCCTCGTCGAGCACGCAGACGGTGCCGAACTCGATGCCCACAGGCACCGTTCGTCGCCGGCCGAATATCTCGATCACCTGCCCCGGAGTGGCGGGGGTGGCCAGGTCCCAGTCCAGCGGCTCGCCGCCGAGAAACGCGTCCCGAATGGCGCCGCCCACGCACCACGCTTCAAAGCCGGCGTCTTCGAGACGCCGGGCAATGTCGAGCACGCTCGGCGTTGGTTGAAAACGGTGCATCAGGGTGACGTCGCGGAGAATGGGTGTGACGGTGGACGTTAGGCCGCGCTCGGAAGGAATTGTAGTGCCTTGGGCTTGGCCAGGTAAAACATTTGTAGCATATTTCAACAAGTCGTGTCTCCTACCTGGTGATCATGCCCGACCTGTTGCCCTTTCTCGAAGCCGCCAGCGCTCACGCTGAGTTCAAGAACGACGTGCTCATTTTCGCGCGTGGCGGAGTTGCGCCACGCATCGAGTTGCAGGGATACGCGCCGCGCGTGAA
>JACMOE010000149.1 GCA_014378185.1 Gemmatimonadaceae bacterium
CGCCGTTCGTCGTCACGGTGCGCGCTACCACATCGGAGTCGGTGCACGTAGACAGTTGGAGCGGTGAAATCGGGATCAGCGATGCGCCGCGCTCCTGACCGTCTGCGAGCGGGCTTCACGATGCTCGAGGCCGTAGTCGCCCTCGCCATCGTCGGCCTCGTCTGCGTCGGCGTGCTTGGCGCATATGGTTCAGCCATCCGCGCCGATGTCACCGCGGCCGATCGCCTTCCGCTGGCGTCGCTCGCTGTGGAGCGGATTGCAGCGGTCGACCTATCCGGCGGATCGCTGGACCGGTTGCCGGATTCGCTCGCGCACGGCTCGTTCGCCGCACCATACGCCACCGCCACATGGGATACGGAGTCGCATCGCGTCAACCAGACCGATGGATTGTACGACATCACGGTTCGCGTGCGCGACGGCAACGACCTGTTCACGTTGAACACGCGTCGCTATCGCGCTCGGCTCGTCGCGTCGGTAGGTCAGCCATGAGCAACAAGCGCCGAGGGATGACGCTGCTCGAGGTGATCGTCGCGCTCACTGTTGCAGGCGCCGCACTGGCGGCCGGCGCGGCAGTGCTCGGCTTTCTCACCGATCAGCAGGCTCGCACTGGCGCGCAGGGCATCACGTCGGCTAGCGCTGTCCGCAGCACGATGCGGCTGTGGACCTCCGAGGCGCGCCTCTCCACTAAGGGCGACGCGGAGTTCCGCGGTGTGCCGGAAGGCCGCTCTGCGGTCACACGCCTCACGCCGGTGCACGACGACCACGATGCCGAGCTGACCTTCATCACCGTTGCGCCAACGGACGTGTCGCCGTCAGGCACGCAGGTGCACATCCACATCCAGAAGACCGCTGACTCCACGCACGCACGTGGACTGGTCGCCGAGCTCACGCCGTGGCGTCGTGCTGGCGCGCCGGTGATCGTGTCGCTCGCGCCGAATGCGGTGGCGTTTCACGCGCGCTACCTCTCCAGCCTGTTCGGCAAACCCGTGTGGCAGGACAGCTGGATCTCCACGTCCGTGCTCCCCGCCGCGGTGGAAATCCGCGTGGCGTTCGACACGACCGCCAACGCCCAGCCCAACGATCGCGCTGCGCAGTCTTTGCTCTCGCTGCCGATGACCATCGCGCTGGCGGCCCGCCGATGATGCGCGCCCACGTTCGCGCGCGGCGCGATGGCTTTGCGCTCATGGCCGCACTCTGGCTGGTGGTCATCGTGGGCGTGACCGGATACGAGCTGTCCGTGCGCTCGGGGGTGCGGCGGCGGGCGGTTGCCAACTCGCTGGAGAAGGTGCCCGCCGACGCGGCGGCAGACGCCGCGCCCGAGACCGTGCGCGCTGCGCTCGAGAATCGGCTTGCCCATCCGCTCGACGCACGATCGCGTACACTCGCTGACGCCACGCTCGACCCATGGGGCGACCTCACCTTCCTGCGTGGCGACACGCTGACGCTTGGCGACGAACGCGCCTGGGCGCGCGGCTACGACGCCGGCACGCGCCTCAACCTCAACCGCGCCACGGAGGGTGACCTCCGCCGGCTGCTTTCCGCCATTCCGCTCGACGCGGGCGACGCGGACCGACTGGCGCAGCGCATCATGGACTGGCGCGACGCCGATTCCTTCCGCAGATCACGTGGCATGGAGCGCGACGATTACCTGCGAAGTGGCGCGAGGGTGCTGCCCGTCAATGCGGAATTCGGCCAGGTGGCCGAGCTGCGCGACGTGGATGGCGTGACGGCCGAGCTGTACTCGCGTATTGCGCCGTACTTCACGGTGTTCGGAACGGGGCAGGTGAACCTGAACGCCGCGCCGCGCGTTGTGATCGCGTCATTACCCGGCATGGGCGACGAGGCCATAGCCGTGATCTTCCGGTACCGGCAGAGCAGCCGGCCCATGCGTTCCCTCGAGGAAGTGACGCAGCGGCTGTCGGCGGGCGCACGGGAAGCCATTGCCGCCGCAGGCAACGAGCTGTCGGGCCGAGTGACGTTCGACACGCGTGAGGTGGTAGTGACGGGTGAGGGGTGGCTGGACGGCAGCCCGCTGCGATCGTCTGCCGAGGCGGTGTTTGCCCGCGGCGGTGATGCGTTGTTCACTGTGTGGCGTCGGGTGGGTTTGTGAGGTCTTCCTCGAAGTCGGAAATGTCGGGATTGTTGATCGCTGATACTATAATGTCGCTTGTATGGCGCGATAATGGTGCCATAAATGCTGGAAATATTCGACTGGCATCCGCGGCTTGCGATGCCTCACCAGCATCGATTTTCTCCGGAATGGCGCTCCTGAGCGCCTCGGCAAATCCCGATGGCATCCTGCGCGTCACCCTCGGCAGGCCCGTCGCCCACACCCGCACGCTGCCCTTTCCCACCATGGCCCGCTCGGCATTCGAGCGGGTTGTCGCGCGAGATTGGGCGAGGCACATCATCGGCATTCGGGCCACCCCGCACACGGTCGCTGGCGAGCCGGTCGATCGGGGACGCTGGCGCGCCGCCTTCGCTCCCACCGACGTACTCGACGCACTGTCCCAGGCGGCGGCCGAACAGGGCTGGGCGGGAGTGGACATCCGCACTGCGGACGACGCCATCGCGGGCGCCGTCCGCACCCTCGCGCCTGCCGAGTCGCGCGAGGCGGATCTCGTCGCCGTGGTGTGTGACAGCACGGGACCAACCGACATCCTGCACCTCCGCGGCGGAGCGCCCTGGGTGGGCCGGTCGTTGCCGGCCGCCTCCGGCGACAACGCTGTGGTGGCATTTGCAAAGGCTCACGCGCACCGCGCACCCGTCGTCATCTTCGGCGGCGGACCTCGCGCCGCCGCACTCGCTCGCACGCTCGGCGACAAAGGCCACCGCACACGCGTGATCGACGTCGGGCTCCCGCCTGATGCGACGGCCGCGGCGACGCTCGCTGTACTCGGCACGCTGTCGCCCGCCAGCCTGGCGTTGCGCACGCCGGCGGTATCGAAGGCGCGCGAGGGTCAGATGCGCGGCGTCACGCGATGGCTTGTCGTCGCAACGGCAGCGGCACTGCTCGCGGCATTCGGGCTCGAACACTGGCGCATCACGACCGCATCGAACGACGTACGACTTCGCCGCGCCGACATCTCCGCGGAGGTGAGCAACGCCATCGCCATCCGCTCGGCCATCGAGGCCGACGTGGACGTCGCATCAGCGCTCGCGAGGCGCGAGGTGCAGACGTCACGCACGAGCGCGGTCCTTGCGGCCGTGACGCTGGCCATGCCAATGGGCACCGCGCTCACGGCAGTCAGCGTGGCCGGCGACACTATCTCCGTCGAAGGCGAGAGCACGCGCAGCGCAGCGGTGTACGAGTCGCTCCGCGCGTTGCCCATGCTCACGGCGGTGAAGCTCGCGTCGCCACTGCGGCAGGAGCGTCAGGCCGGCGACGTAGCGGTGGAACACTTCGCGTTCAATGCGCGGGTTCGCGATACCGACGTGCGCACGCCGGCGCCGAAGGTGACGCGATGAGCGAGAGTACCATGCGCGCATCGGGGCCCCTTGCATCGCTGCGTCCGCAGGATCGCCGGGCGTTGATGACTGGAGCTGTTCTATTGGCGGTCCTGCTCGGCTACTCGAGGGTTGCGAAGCCTGCATATGAGAACCTGCGCACTTCGCGGCGCGAGCTAACGGACCAGAAAGCCTTGCTCGTGCGCGAGCGTGCACTGGTGGCTGCGGCGCCGAGCCTGCCAAAGTCGCAACGCGAGGTGAAGCAGGCGCTTGCGGCGGAATCGTCGCGGTTGTTTTTGGGCGATTCGGTTGCGGCCACGGCGGAGTTGTCGGCGTACGCATCCCAGATCGCCACCGCGGCTGGTGTGCACCTCACCACCGTGGACGGTCGCACGCCTGTCACCACGCGCGCGCTCACGCGGCTGTCCGTGGACATTCGTGGAGAAGCGAGTTGGCGGCAGGTGCTCAACTTCCTTCACGTGCTGGAGACCTCGGGTCAGCTCGTGGACCTCGTGAACGTCCGCATTGAACGGGGCCCGCGCCGCGGCCCGCTCGGTGGCGACATGGTGTCGCTGGGCGCCACGCTCGCGGGCTATAGCCGAGGTGGCAGGTGATATACGCGCAGTGGCGGGATTGGCCGGTGGGGCGACGCATTGCCGTTGTAGCGTTGGCCGCTGTGCTCGCGCTCGATCTCGTTGCGCTCGCGGGACTGCGGTCCACGTCCGACAATTCGAGTGTTGCGCCATTGGTGATGGAGCATGCGCCGCGCATCGTACCGCGCGTGCGCGACGAAGGGGAGATCGTTCGACAGGCCGCGATGCGTTCGCCATTCGATGCGGTAGCTCCTGTGGCTCCGCTCCAGTTGGCAAGCACGGTGATGCAGCAGAGCGCGCCACCGCCCGTTCGTCCTCGGCTCGTTGGCACGGTGGTGGAAGCGCAGGGTGGGGGATTTGTGGTGGTGGAAATGCCTGATGCGCGCATGCAACTCGTGCGCATTGGCGAACGGGCGGGCGACCTGCGCCTGCGTTCGGTGGCCGCGAATGAAGCCGTGTTCAACGACGCGCAGGGCGGCAAGGTTGCATTGCGAACTTCGCGTGCAGGAGAGAACCGCCCATGATGTCTGGAACAACAAGGAAGCCAACGTGCGCACACTGAAGATCGCTGGACTCGCGCTCGCGCTGCTGGCGAGCTCGCATTCACGCAGCTGGGCGCAGGACACCACACGTGCCGGCCCTCCGGGCACGCGCATCGACTTCCAGGATGCCGACCTCCGCGCAGTGATCACGGCGCTCGCGGAAGCTGGTGGCCTGAACGTGACGTACGGTGAGATGCCGAGCCGTCGCGTCACGCTGCACCTTCCGCAGGGGCTCACGCGGGCGGACATGCTGCCGTTGCTGCGCAGCGTCGCCGCGTCGAACGGATTGCGCGTGGTGGCGGATGGCAGCCTGCTGCGCATCGAGCCTGTGGATTCGCGCGATCCCACGGGCGCTGTTGCGGCGCGTGCCGCGAGCAGGGAAGGGGTGCAGTTGTTCGTGTACCGGTTGAAGCATGCACGTGCATCGCGTCTCGCCGCCACGCTGCAGTCCATTTATGGTGGCCGGTTGGCTGATGCCGGTTCTGCAAGCATTGGGCTGACCGGACGCCCGCTGTCCGAGCAGTTGCGCTCGACGCAGATCCCACCCTTCAACATCGACACCATTGGTCGAGGGGCGAGGGCAGCGGCCGTCGGCGCGACGGTGCTGTCCGCTACCGTGCAGGGCGAGATCCAGATCGTGCCGGACGAAACGACCAACTCTCTGCTCATCCGCGCGCAGGCTGCCGACTACGAAACCATTCGCCAGGCCATCGACGTCCTCGACCTCCGGCCGCTCCAGGTATTCATCGAGGTGCTCATCGCCGAGGTGCGTCGTACGAGGGGGTTGGACCTGGGCGTTACGGCGAGCGCGATCAAGATTGGCACCGGCAACGAGACGTCCGGCTCGCTCACGTCGTCGTCCGCGAGTGATTTCCTCGTTCGCATCACGCGCGGCGGCGCCGTATCCGTCGACGTTGCGCTGTCGGCGCCCGCAACGCGTGGCGACGTCCACATTCTCTCGCGACCCCTGCTGCTTGCGGAGAACAATCTCGAGGCGCGCATCCTGGTGGGAAGCCAGCGGCCATTCGTGCAGGTGTTCCGCACGTTGCCCACGGACGGTGCCGCGCGCGACCAGGTGGTGCAATATCGCGACGTCGGCACCTCGCTCACCTTGCTGCCCACCATCAATCCCGACGGCTACGTGAACCTGCAGGTGAAGCAGGAGGTCAGTTCTGCCACCGCCGAGCTTCAGTTTGGCGCGCCGGTGATCAGCACGCGCGAGGCATCCACGCACCTGTTCGTGAAGGATGGGCAAACGGTGGTCATTGGTGGGCTCGCAGACCGGCAGGTGGAACTGACGCGATCAGGAATCCCGATATTGAGCTCGATTCCATGGATTGGCGGCCTGTTCGGTTCGACGAAGAACTCCGACTCGCAGAACGAGCTGTATCTCTTCCTCACGCCGCACATCGTGACGTCCGACGATGACGCGATGCAGTTGCGGCAGACCATCGAAGGGCGCCTGGACGCCGTGGGTGGCAAGCGGGAAGACAATCCGCAGGTGACACGGGGAACGGGCACGCCCGTACCGAAGCTGCCGACGCCGCCGAGCGCGAAGCCGTGACGTTGTCGGTGGAGGACGTGCGGTTGCTGTCGCCGCGACTGTCGGTGGAATATCTCGAGGAGCAGGGCGTGGTTCCCCTCGGCATTCGCGACGGCGTGCTGTACGTGGGCGCGTGGACGGCGGAGGTCGAGCCCGATGTGCTGTATGCGCTGGAGTCGCTGCTCGGTGCGCCGGTAGAGGTGCAGTCTGTAAACGAGGATGCTGCGCGTGCCGCGATACGACGCGCGTACGGCGAATCGTCCGCGCAGGCACTGATCGATGCGACTGGTCCTGAAGGAGCGAATGTGGTGGAGGATGCACACGCCATCGACGACCTTCGTGCGCTGGCGAACGAGGCGCCGGTCATTCGGCTGGTGAGCATGTTGCTCACCGAGGCGCTCGACGCGCGCGCATCGGACGTGCACCTGGAGGCCTATCCGGACGCACTGCGGGTGCGGTATCGCGTGGACGGTGTGCTTCAGGAGGCACCGTCGCCACCGCGGAGCATGGCGCCCGCGGTGATCAGCCGGCTCAAGGTGATGGCCAACCTCGACATTGCCGAGCGGCGCACGCCGCAGGATGGTCGCATCCGGCTGGCGCTGCAGGACCGGCAGGTGGACGTGCGAGTGTCCACGGTACCCACGCTGCATGGCGAAAGTGTGGTGCTCCGCCTGCTCGACAAGCAGTCCGGCACGCTGGAACTCGCAGCACTCGGCATGTCGGCGTCCGATCTCGTGCGCTTCGAGGACGTGTTGTCGCGCCCGCATGGTGTGGTGCTCGCCACCGGTCCGACGGGTTCTGGCAAGACCACCACACTCTATGCCGCGCTCCAGCGCCTGCGCACGGGTCGCGAGAAGATTCTCACTGTGGAAGACCCGGTGGAGTATCAGTTGGCGGGTATTCCGCAGGTGCCGGTGAACGAGAAGGTAGGCGTC
Source organism: Gemmatimonadaceae bacterium (assembly GCA_014378185.1). Taxonomy (GTDB): domain Bacteria; phylum Gemmatimonadota; class Gemmatimonadetes; order Gemmatimonadales; family Gemmatimonadaceae; genus AG11. The sequence goes on from JACMOE010000149.1 coordinate 7,061, forward strand.
ACGTTCGCGAGCGCGTTACGCGCACTACTCCGCCAGGATCCCGACGTGATGCTCGTGGGCGAGATTCGCGATGGTGAGACGGCGGAGATCGCCACGCAGGCTGCGTTGACGGGTCATCTCGTGCTCTCCACGCTGCACACGAACGATGCGGCTGGCGCGCTCACACGACTGGTGGACCTTGGCGTGGCGCCCTTTCTCGTGTCAGCCACGGTGGAGGCGGTACTGGCGCAGCGGTTGGTGCGCACGACGTGCGCGGTGTGTGTAGCGCGCGTACCGGCGACGGTTGCCGAGCGGGCGGCGCTCGGCGCGCCCGAGCTGGTGGATGTGTCGCGCGGAGTGGGATGCGACGCGTGTCGCGGCAGTGGCTACTCGGGGCGCACGGGTGTTTACGAGCTGCTGGTGCTCGATGATGCGATGCGTGCCGTGATCACGTCGGGAGATGGTGCGCCGGCGGTACGCGCGCTGTCACGGGCGCTCGGCACGGGCACTCTGCGCGACGATGGCGCCAGGCTGGTGCGCGAGGGCATCACGACGCCTGAAGAGGTGTTGCGAGTGTGTCGATCCTGACGGGAAAAGACTGCACAAAAGACATTTACCACAGGGGTACGCAGAGGTACGCAGAGGACTGCAGAGTCAGCACTTGTAAATCCTTTGCTGTCCTCCGCGTCCCTCTGCGTACCTCTGTGGTTGATGCAGTTGTCGCCAAGGCCATCTAATCATCCGCCATGGCACGCTGCGTCTCCGGCATCGCCACATACACCGTGAGCGAAATGGCAACGCACACCGTCACATACCAGAAATACCACGCCTCATGGCCCGCGCTCTTGGCCCACAGCGCGATGTACTCCGCTGTTCCACCGAAAATGGCCACGGTCACCGCATAGGGCAGCGCAACGCCGAGCGCACGAATTTCCGTGGGAAACAGCTCGGCTTTCACCACCGCGTTGATGGCGGTGTAGCCACTCACCGCGAGGAGCGCGGCCATCAGCAGCAGGAAGGCAGTCGTCATGTCATGCGTGGCGGCGAGCGCCGTGAGCACCGGCACCGTGCCGAGAGTGCCGAGCACGCCAAAGGCGATGAGCACCGGGCGTCGCCCGATGCGATCGGACACGTAGCCCACCACGGGCTGGATGAGCATGAACACCAGGAGTGTCAGCGCCGAGATGCGCGATGCGTCCGCCTTGCTCCAGCCCGCAGTGTTGACGAGGAATTTCTGCGCGTACGTCGTGAAGGTATAGAACGCCACCGTGCCACCCGCGGTGAGGCCCACCACCGTCGCAATTTGCCGAGGATAGCGGAGCAGCTCGGCCAGTCGCGCCCGCGATGAAGTCGCTGCCTCGTTGGCGGCCACGGCGCGAAACGATGGTGTTTCCTCGATGCCGCGGCGGAGCCACAGCGCCGCGATAGCGAGGGCTCCGCCAATCGCGAACGGAATGCGCCAGGCCCACGCCTCGAGTGCCGCGGAACCCAACTGGCGTTGGAGCACCAGCAGTACGCTGAGGGCGATGAGTTGTCCGCTGATGAGCGTGACGTACTGGAAGCTGGAGTAGAAGCCGCGGAGCCGCTGGCCGGCCATCTCGCTCAGGTATGTCGCGCTTGCGCCGTATTCGCCACCGACGCTCAACCCCTGCAGCAGTCGTGCGATCACGAGCAGCACCGGTGCGGCCACGCCGATGCGCGCATACCCAGGTGTGACCGCGATCATCAGCGAGCCCGCACACATCAGCAGCACGGAAATGCTGAGCGCCGCTCGGCGACCATGTCGGTCTGCGTAGCGGCCCATGAGCCAGCCCCCCACCGGCCGCATCAGGAATCCCACCGCGAACACCGCGGCTGCGTTGAGGAGTTGAGCTGTCTGGCTCGCTGGCGGAAAGAACACCTTGGCGAAATAGAGCGAGAAGGCCGAGTAGACGTACCAGTCGTACCACTCGACGAGGTTGCCCACGGAGCCGCCGAAGATGGATTTGAGGCGGTGATTCATCGAGGCAATGCTCGCCTGCGGAGGGAAGCCGCGAAGCCGCTGATGAGGGACGCAAAGGTCACGGGATCGGCATAGGGTAGCGCGTGTGCCGCGGTGGCAACGATGGACAGGGTGCCACCTGCGGCGCCCGGTGACGAGATGCCGACCAGCCGCGCCGCCTCCGTGGACCACGCCACGGTCACGACCGGATCGCGCGCTCCGCACACGATCAGCACGGGCACCGTGATGTCGGGCAGCTTTTCCTCGATGTGGTCAGCGAGGGCATGGTTGAGAGTGGCCAGGAGCCGAAGTGGCCGCGCACGCAGGTAATCACGGAGGACGATGAGGGCCAATCGCCACGGCTCGAACGGAATGTCGGCGATCACGCGCCAGAGTTGTCCGAACACGGTCCGATGTGCCGGATCCATCGTGGGTGCGTTGAGTACCAGTCCGACGACGCGCGCCGGGTATCGCATCGTCAGTTCCACAATCACCTGACAGCCGTACGAATTGGCGATGAATACCGCTGGCCCGATGCCTCGCACAACGAGCCACGCAACCAGCGCATCGGCAAGGCCTGTGGTGTCGAGCGCCCTCGGCGGCGTGCCGCTCCGCCCGAATCCGGGCAGGTCCAGGCCAGCGACAGCGTGCGTCGCCGTGAGTTGCCGCATCGTGGGTTCGAGATATCGTGTCGAAACGCCCAGTCCATGCACGAATACCAGCGGCGGCGCATCACTCACTTCACGACGCGAGGACACGAGCGCGTGAATGGACACGCCGTCCACGACGTCGCGCACGGACACGAGAGGCTCTGCTGTGGACACCGCGGTCGGCATACCGCGCACTATATCAGCACGCAGCGAATCGCGCCTCCCAGCGCCCGAATCAGGTGCCGCTCTTTTCCATCCAGCGCGGCAGCGCCGGCGGCGACATGGCCTCCATACGTGCAATCAGCGCGCTCGGCACCGTATCCACCACCAACAGGCCACGGTACTCCGGCCGGATGAAACCCTCGCTCACCGCATGATCGAGGAACGTGAGCAACGGCGCGAAGAACCCGTTGACCTCGAACAATCCATACGGCTTGCGGTGCAGGCCGAGCTGGCCCCACGTCCAGATCTCGAACAGCTCCTCCATTGTGCCCAGGCCACCCGGCATGGCGAGAAACCCATCCGACAGCTCGGCGAGCAACGCTTTCCGCTCGTGCATCGACGCCACGACATGCAGCTCCGTGAGCCCCGTGTGCGCCACCTCGAAGTCCACCAGGTGCTTCGGCATGATCCCGATGACCTCGCCGCCCGCACCCAATGCTCCTTCCGCCAGCGCCCCCATCAAGCCGGTGCGACCCCCGCCGTAGATCACCCGGCGACCGGTCTCCGCCAGGTAGCGCCCCATCGCATTGGCCTGCTGTACATACACCGGGTTCGCACCCGGACTCGCAGCACAGAACACGCACACCGTCTTCAGGATCAACTGTCGATTCGCTGGAGGAGAAGAATGCCGGACATCGGCGCCATCGCGGCGCGACGCCAACTCCCAAGCTACGCAGTAGTCGTGGGTCCGCTACCTGAACACCGACAGGCACGCCGGCGCTCCGCCCTCGTAGCCCGCGCTGAAGTTCCCCTGCCGCTGTTCGCGCGTGCCGTGCCCCATGATGGCGGCGCGGCGCGCGATGCGGTTGTCGATCTGCTGATAGCCGGTGAACTGCGGGGTCGGATCGCCAGCCGCGGCAAGACCGAAGAATGCCTCCTCGAGGTCTCCCTTCTCGAGGTTGCCGTCACGCGCGCTCCGCTGGGCAAATGCGCCGGCGAGACAGTCCGCCGTCGCCTCGTTCTCGTAGGGAATTCGCGAAGACTGGCCGAGCTGGATGGCCACTGCGTGCCCCATCTCGTGCGCAATGATGCCGACGGCCGCCATGTCGCCATCCGTGCCCAGTTCGGCGGCGGCCGCCTTTGCCTGGCGGGCGACGAACACTTCGTCGAAGTAGATGGTGTTCAGCTCGGGGCAGTACTGCGCGTTGCTGGCGGGCAGGATGCCGCACTCGCTGCGCACGTTACCGCGGTACCGCACGATGCCTGGGGCCACGAATCGCGCACCGAGACGTCTGAAGTCGGCGCTCCACATGGAAATGAGTGCGCCATACGCCATGGCGATCTTCTGGTTGGAAGCCGTGACGTCCGTCTCGGTGACGTCAGCCGAGGCGAGTGCGGGGGGCGTGCGGATCGGCGTCGCATGGGCGGACAAGGCGCTCGATACGACGAGGAGTGCCGCAAGCCCGGCATGGCGGGCTGACCGTACAGTGAAAAGGCGCATGATGTACCTCCACGTACTGATACCCATTCAGGCGCGGTTGGTTCGCTATGCCGCTGCGCCGCGGATGATACTATAGGCATAGTTGACAGGACGCCCTGGTCTTCATATGCTACTATGCACCTAGTACATGGAGGCGATCATCATGGATGCTGTTACACTCGGCGAGCGTGAGCTCGATGTCATGACCATCCTCTGGCAACGGAGCTCAGGCACCGTCGCAGAGGTGCAGGAGGCATTGAGCGTCACCCTGGCTTACACGACCGTGCTCACCATGCTGCGGAATCTCGAAGCCAAAGGCTTCGTACGTCGTGAGGAAGAGGGGCGCGCGCACCGCTACTTCCCAAAGGTGAAGCAACGTGCCGAGCAGCGGCGGGCGCTCCGCCGCCTGATCGACACGCTCTTCCTTGGATCGCCGGAAGCACTGTTGTCGCAATTGGTGGACGACCACGCTCTCTCACCCACCGAGCTCCGTCGCATCGCGAAAAAGCTTGTCGCCGCACGCGACGAGGAGGACACGCCATGATCGCCACATGGATGTTGTCGTCGGTCGTCTTCACCACCCTCCTGGGTATCGCGGCCATGTGTGCGGAGTGGGGGCTGCGGAGTGCGCGGCGCGCCACGCGGTGGCCATGGCTGCTGGCGCTCGCTGCCGGGACGATATGGCCCGTCGCGGTACCTGTCGCCCGTCGCTACCTGGCGTCGGACTTGTCGACGCG
>JACMOE010000150.1 GCA_014378185.1 Gemmatimonadaceae bacterium
CCTTCCAGCCAGCCTTCGCACTGGTGCTCGCTGAGCATTTCCATCACGCGCCCGCTCGGCGCAAGAAATTCATCCTGTGACGCGGTGGCGGCGTCCCACTGGCGGTTCGTCACGTCGAAGACTGCTTCCAGCCCGTTGGAGAGGGTTTCGTCGGGGCCGAAGATGCGGAAGTTCCGCTGGTCGATGTTCGCCGTGACCACATCGCGCAGGAACTGGCCGAGCACGTGGGTATCGCCGATGCCTGGCGCGCCGGGAACCGGTACGTCGACCGCGTAGTCGCGGAAATCCGGCATGCGCAAATCGCGGAGCAGCAGGCCCCCGTTGGCATGCGGGTTCGCGCCCATGCGCCGTTCGCCCTTCGGCGCGAGTGCGGCGAGCTCCGGCGTCAGGCGCCCCTGCGCGTCGAAGAGTTCGTGCGGGCGATAGCTCTCCAGCCAGCTCTGCAGAAGCGCGAGATGCTCCGGATTGCCGGCCGGGTTCCGAATGGGCACCTGATGCGACCGGAACGTACCCTCGATCAGACGGCCGTCGACGGCCTGCGGTCCAGTCCATCCCTTGGGAGAGCTGAGGACGATCATCGGCCACCGCGGCCGCGCCGTGTTGCCGGCTTCTCGCGCATCCCGCTGGATGCTCCTGATGTGTTCGACGGCCTTGTCGAGCGTTGCCGCCATGGCTTCGTGCATCAGCGCGGGCTCGTGCCCCTCGACGAAGTACGGAGTCCACCCGTAGCCGCGGAGCAGTTGCTCCAGTTCCTCGCGAGTGATGCGCGCGAGGATGGTAGGGTTGGCAATCTTGTAGCCGTTGAGGTGCAGGATTGGTAATACTGCGCCGTCCGTGGCCGGATCGAGAAACTTGTTGGAGTGCCACGCCGTCGCGAGTGGTCCGGTTTCCGCCTCGCCATCGCCCACCACGCAGGCAACCACGAGATCCGGGTTGTCGAACACTGCTCCGAACGAATGGCTGAGTGAATAGCCCAGCTCTCCGCCCTCGTGAATGGAACCGGGCGTCTCCGGCGACGCATGACTCGGAATCCCTCCAGGAAACGAAAACTGGAGAAAGAGCTTCTGGAGCCCGGCCTCATCCTGACTGATGTCGGGATAGATCTCGCTGTAGGTGCCTTCGAGGTACGTATTGGCAACGACTGCCGGGCCCCCATGACCGGGTCCCGACACGTAGATCATGTCGAGGTCGTATTTCGTGATGACCCGGTTGAGATGCGCGTAGATGAAGTTCTGCCCGGGCGTCGTGCCCCAATGCCCCAGCAGCATGCGCTTCACGTCCGCGGGTACCAGCGGCCGCTTCAGCAGCGGGTTGTCGAAGAGATAGATCTGCCCGACCGACAGGTAGTTCGCCGCGCGCCAGTAGGCGTCGATGTGGCGCAGCTGCTCCGCCGAGAGAGTCCGTACCGACTTGGCATTCATGAGTGCCTCATTGTCCCGAATCACCACAGTAAATGGATTGCGTCGAACTCATCCCCTGCGGCACACGGGGACTCACCTCATCGGCAGCCACAACACGAACGTGCTTCCCTTCCCTCGCTCGCTCCGCACGGTGATTGCTCCACCAAGCGCCTCGACAATGCGTGCACTCATGGCCAGTCCGATCCCGATCCCCGGTCCGGCCGTCGGATCGAGCCGAACGAACTCCTGGAACAGAAGCCGTTGCTTGTCCTTCTCGATCCCCAGGCCGGTACCAGTCACCGAGATGGACAGGCGCCCGCGCGACTCCGGATCGCGTTCGTGCCCCACGCGCACGGCAACTTCACCTGTGACCGTGTACTTCACCGCGTTCGAGATGAGGTTGCCAAGCACCTGACGCACCCGCGCTGGATCGCTCTCGATGCTCGGCACTGCCACGCTCGTGTCGATGCATAATTTGATCCCCTTGGCTTTTGCCAACGCGCGATACTGCTCGGCCGCCTCCCGCGCCGCGATGCGTACGTCGGTCGACTCGCGCTTGATCGTGATCTGTCCCCTCTCGAGCCTCGCGATTTCCAGCAGGTCGTTGATGAGATGCAGGGCGGCCTGGAGCGAGCGGCGCGCCCGTCCGATGCTCGTTCGCTGCTCCTCCATGATGGGTCCGAAAATCCCGTCCTCGAGCAGCTGCATGTAACCATCTGCCGCTCCAATCGGATTCCCGACGTCGTGCGAAAATCCGCGCATCAGCCGGTTCTTGCTCTCCGTGATGGACTCGAGGTCCGCGCGGCGCTCCTCCGAGATCACCATCGCGTGTCCCAGCGCCTGCGCAAGCCGTCGCTGCCGTTGCGCGGACCACGCCACGAGCAGGGTCGCGATCAAGGCGAGCAAGCCCACGCCCGGGGAGAGCCACCGCTGCCGCGTCAGGTCGATCTCGCCCTGGGCGCGGCGCCTGTCCGACACCCGGCGGATATCCGCATCGAGTTGTTGCTCGGCGATGAGCATCGAGTCGCGGTCCGTGAGGATGCGCGTCATCGCGCTCGTCGCCTGCCGCGGGCTGATCGCGCCGATCGAGCTGAGCGCAAATGCATCCGGCCCCGGATGCCAGCGCGTCGACAACCGGGAGACAGTGTGCACCCGCGCGTTCGCGACGGGCGAGATGCGCGGCGCAACGTCTCGCAGCTCGCTGATGACCGTGTCCTGCAACGCCCGCACGATACGGTAGTGCACACCGGAATGCGGGTCGCCCCTGCGTACCTGCTCCAGCAGGATGATCTCGTCGATGAACAGCGTCTTGAGACTGTCCGTGAGGACATGGGCGCGACCTGTCGTTGCTTCCCCAGCGGCCTGCAGTACGTCGCGCCGCCGGGTCATCAGCACGGGCGCAGTCACCAGGGCGAGCAGTGCGAGGATGACGAAAGCCGAGGCGACCACAGAAAGGACTTCCTGTGCATCCGCCATCCGCGCAAGAATGCCCCAGGCACCCCTGCGAGGAGCCGCCGTCATGCCACGCGCTGCTTCATCGCGGCCCGCTGCGGTCGGCAACATCTCATCGAGATACATCGCCAGGACCGTTAGCGCCCCGCGCGGGTGCCACGTATCCGGCCCGCACCTCGCTATGGCGAATCTGCCCGCCAAGCAAGCCGGTGTAGCCCATGAGCGACGCGCCCACGATGCCGCCCACGAGCATGCCACGCACGATGACCCGTGGCACGGTCGCTGCGCGCCGATACCGCCACAGCGTCCACGCGGCAAGCACACCCAGCACACCAATGACGAGCGCGGAGACGAGGGCGATATCCTGATGCTGCTCGATCAGGTCCCGCGAGACGCCCGCCAGGTCTTCCACGGCCTCCTCCGCACCCTCTCCCGTGAGGTAGGTGGGAAGAGCACTCAACGCGCCGCCAATGAAGAACGCGAGGGCTACCCTGGCGAGATAGTCGTTTCCTCTCCAGGCAGCGATGGCCACAAGCAGAAGGGCAAGGCTCGTAACGATGATCGGCAGGTGATTGAGCACCAGATGCAGGTGTACGATCGTGAAAATGGGATACGCTCCATTGAACGTCATGGTCAACGCGGGCGGCACGTCGCCCAGATGAAGGGTCATCGAGACTACACCACGTCGTAAGCGGGAATTCTCCGGTCATTGGAGTGGGGCTTTTCCCGCTATCATCCTGATCCCCACACGTGGAACGTGTAAGGACGTGTGCCATTCCGTACCCGAACAATTCTCCGGCCGAAATGACAGCAACCACCGACGCGCCCATCACACCGACCTCGGCAGCACTCGCGTCTCCACCAGTGCGATCGTGGTTGTCGCCGGCCGGCCTCTGGTATCGCAAGACAACGATCATCGCCGCGCTTTCCATCCTGGCCATCGGCACGAGCCTGGTGCTGCGCTTCGGCCTGCACGCTGCCCCTCGCACTTACCAGCTCCCCCTGCTTGCCACGCTGGTCATTGGCGGCCTGCCCCTGCTCTACGACCTGCTGCGCAAGCTGTTGAGGCGGGAATTCGGTTCCGACCTCCTTGGTGGCATCTCCGTCGTCACCTCGGTCCTCCTCGGCGAGTACCTCGCCGGATCGATCATCGTCCTCATGCTCTCTGGCGGTGAGGCGCTGGAGAGCTATGCGCTGCGAAGCGCATCGTCCGTGCTGGCGGCGCTGGCGAAGCGCATGCCTTCGGTCGCACACCGGAAGCGTGATGCGGACATCGCCGATGTGACATTGGAGGAAGTCGCCGTCGACGACACGCTCGTGATCTATCCGCACGACATCTGCCCGGTGGATGGTGTGGTGATCGAGGGGCATGGCGTGATGGACGAATCCTACCTCACGGGCGAGCCGTTCCAGATGACCAAGACGGCCGGGTCGACGGTGATCTCCGGTGCGATCAACGGGGAATCCGCCCTGACGATCCGCGCTACCAAACGCGCCGCTGATTCGCGGTACGCGAAGATCATGGAGGTCATGCGTGAGTCGGAGTCCAGCCGGCCACAACTACGGCGCCTGGGCGATCGCCTGGGTGCCATCTACACCCCTGTTGCGCTGACGGTCGCCATCATCGCGTGGGCAATCAGTGGCGATCCCATTCGCTTCCTGGCGGTGCTGGTGATCGCCACGCCGTGCCCGCTGCTCATCGCGATTCCCATCGCCATCATCGGGTCCATTTCCCTGTGCGCGCGCAGGGCCATCATCGTCAAGAGCCCGGTGGTGCTCGAACAGATCGCCGAGTGTCGAACGGCGATTTTCGACAAGACGGGGACACTCACCTACGGCGAGCCGGCGCTCACCGAGCAACTCATCGCCCCGGGCTTCGAGCAGGGTGAAGTGCTGACGCTCGTGGCGAGCCTGGAGCGCTATTCGAAGCATCCATTGGCGCGCGCCATACTCGCCGCCGCGAAGGAGGCTGGCATCCAGCTTCCCGAGGCCACCGAAGTGAGCGAGCAGCCCGGTCATGGACTGGTTGGCACCATTTCAGGACGCGAGGTGCAGGTCACCAGCCGCAGCAAGCTCATCGCGCAGGACATCGTTACCGTTGCGCAGCTTCCGACCGTCGGCGGTGGACTCGAGTGCGTGGTGGCAATCGATCACCGCTACGCAGCCACATTTCGCTTTCGGGATGCGCCGCGCGCCGAGAGCCGCTCCTTCGTGAATCATCTGGGACCCAAGCATCACTTTGCCCGCGTGCTGCTCGTCTGGGGGGATCGTGAGTCGGAGGTGCGCTACCTCGCCGACCAGGTGGGCATCACGGAGGTTTACGCCCAGAAGAGCCCCGAGGAGAAACTGGCCATCGTCCGCAAGGAACCGGCGCCCGCCAGGACCCTTTACGTGGGAGATGGCATCAACGACGCGCCGGCGATGATGGCGGCGACGGTCGGGATGGCGATCGGACAGAACAGCGACGTGACCG
>JACMOE010000151.1 GCA_014378185.1 Gemmatimonadaceae bacterium
CACGCAACATGCATAAGCGGCTCACTCTCGTCCTAATAATGCTGGGAGCGGCACCTGCCAGCGCCCAGCTCCCCACCAAGCCGGATCTGCGCTGGGACAGGATGGTTGCCGAAGTAACGTCCATCGCATCGCGGCACGACGGCGTCATGGGAGTGTCGATTCTGGACCTCACCGATCACCGAAGCTTCGTCCTCAACGGCGATCAGGTCTTTCCAACCGCGAGTACGATCAAGCTCCCGCTGCTGGTGGAGCTCTATCGCCAGGACCAGGAGGGTGGTGGTGCCAGGCTTCTTGATCACTACACCTTCGATCGTGCGGACCTCGTGGATGGCAGCGAGATCATGCGGGGACTGTCGTCCGGCGTGAGCATGATCACGAATCACGATCTCGCACAGTTCATGGTGGCGGTCAGTGACAATTCCGCAACCAACGCGCTGATCGGTCGCGTGGGGATGGAGAAAGTCAACGCGATGCTGCGGACACACGGCCTCACGCAGACCACGCTGCGCAGGCGGATGATGGATCTGGCGGCGGCGCAACGCGGGGACGAGAACGTCGCGACTCCGCGGGAATTGACGCGCCTGCTCGAGTTGGTGGCCAAGGGAGACATCCTCAAGCCGGCGGCGACGCAGGCCATGATGGAGCAGCTCACGACCGGCAAGGAGAGCTACATCCCGCGACGGTTGCCAGCAGACGTTCGCGTCGCGAACAAGCCGGGCAGCCTGGATGGTGTTCGCGTCGATGCGGGAATCGTGTATGCCGCGCACCGTCCGTTCGCCATCGCGGTCATGACCAGCATGGATCGCGACGAGCGCGCTGCCGAAGACGCCATCAGCCAGGTGGCGCTGACGGCGTACCAGTTCTTCGAGATTGTCGGCCGGACGTCCCCTTACGGTCGCATCATGCCGTGAGGCACGGCGGCCATCTGTGTGACCCACGCGCCACTTCGTGGCCTACCTCCGTCGCCACTCGTCGTCTGTCACACACACGTCCAAGCGCGCCCACGTCCTGGAGAACTTCGTGGAAGTTGCACCACCCATGACCGATCGAAGCAACTCCGCGGCTATCCCCCACCGCGCCCCCGCCGCGACCGCACTGTTCGTGCTGTCCGTGCTCGCCAGCGCATGCCTCATGTTCCTCCTGCAGCCGCTGCTCGCACGCATGCTGCTGCCAGTGTTCGGCGGAAGCCCCGCCGTGTGGAACACCTGCATGGTGTTCTTCCAGATGCTGCTCCTCGCTGGCTACGCATACGCTCACACAAGCGTCAGCCGACTCGGCATCCCACGACAGATGATGCTGCACGCCGCCATCGTGCTTGGCTCCCTCGCCATGCTGCCGCATGCCCTTGCCGCAATGCCGGTAGACACCGCACACCCGGAGCTCGCGGTGCTCCGGTTGCTCGTCGGCATGGCGGCAGTACCGTTCTTCGTCCTGTCCACAAACAGCTCCCTCACCCAACGCTGGTTCTCGGTCGCGGCACTCCGTGGCAGCGCCGATCCATTCTGGCTGTACGCCGCCTCCAACACCGGCTCGCTCGTGGCGCTCGTCGCCTACCCACTTCTCGTGGAACCGAACCTGGGCGTTCGCGCACAACTGCACTACTGGGCCATCGGCTACGTGGCGTTCGCGCTCATCACCATCGCGACGATGTACGTGGCGCACCGCCGCATGCGATCATCAGCACCACTGCACGCTGCCGACAGCGCGACACAACACGACACATCGACGCACCCAGCAGTAACCACACGCCGCCGCATGGCATGGGTCGCACTCTCGGCCATCGCGTCGAGCCTGCTGCTCAGTATCACGATGGAAATTTCGACCGACGTCATCGCCGCACCGCTGTTCTGGGTCCTCCCGCTCGCGCTGTACCTGCTCTCCTTCATCGTCGCGTTCTCGTCGCACAGGCCGCGTCGCGCCGCGGTGTCATACGCCACGCTGCTCGGCATCGCGCTCTGCCTGGTGCTGGTCATCGTACCCACGGTGCTGCCACTGTGGTTCGCGCTCATCGTCCTTCTGGCGACGCTATTCGCCGGCGCGCTGCTCTGCCACGGCGACCTGGCCGACGACCGACCTTCCGCGCACGACCTCACGTCATTCTACCTCTGGATTTCCGTGGGCGGCGCCATCGGCGGCATCACCAACAGCCTGGTTGCCCCGCTGATCTTCAGCTCCATTGCCGAATATCCAATCACGCTGCTGCTCCTGGCGCTGGTGGTGCGGCCGCATCATGCCGAGCGCGACCCATGGTCTCGGCGCAGCGCGCGCGAGATGCTCGCGTCGCCCGTGGC
>JACMOE010000152.1 GCA_014378185.1 Gemmatimonadaceae bacterium
CCTCGAAGATGCCCTGCCCCTCGAGCTCGGGAAACGCTTCGCGCGCCGTCTGCCCCACAAGGGACTCGCGATCCACGAGTCGCAAGTACGACGGATTGGCCAGGACAAAGCGGTGCTGGGGTTCCTCGCGCACGGCGATGGCGGTGGGCGCCTGGGAGAACACCAGTTCGAGCTGCTTGCGCGCATGGGCCACGTCGCCCGCCGCCGCATCAGCGACGCCGCGTGCACGTACCTGCTCCGTGACGTCGGTGGAAAGGCTGGTGATGGCGTACACCACGCCCGCGCGGTCGCGCAGCGGCTGGTACGACACGTTGAAGATGTACTCCTCGGGCACACCGTCCCCGTCGCGATCGATGGGGACGACTTCCTCGGCACGCCGCACGGGCTCCCCTGTCCGGTAGACGCGATCCATGAGCAGGACGGCCTCCGCGGCTTCGGGCACGGCGTCGCGGAATGCGCGCCCGATGAGCGTGCGGTTGCCCGCGTAGCGTGCGTAGGCGGGACTGACGATCGTGTAGATGTGATCGGGCCCGGTGAGGACGGCGACCGCCATGGGGGCCTGCTCGAAGACATCAGTGAGGCGACTGCGCTCCAGTTGCACCTGCGTCAGGAGCTGTTCGCGCTCCGCTTCGAGCTTCTGTGCTTCCACACGCGAGGTGGTCTCCACCACCGCGACCAGCACGCCCGAGATTGCGAGCGAGTCATCGCGCAGCGGGCTGTAGGAGAGGGTGAACCAGAAATCCTCGATGGCGCCGTAGCGCATGAGCGGGATGCACACGTCGTCGAACGCGACGGTCTCGCCGGCGAGCACGCGCTGATAGATGGGCGCATTGAACGCCCATGCTTCGGGCCAGCAGTCGCGAGTGGCGATGCCGAGTCCCCATGGGTGCTTGTGTCCCATCAGCTCGCGATAGCCGTCGTTGTAGACCTGGATCAGGTCCGGCCCCCACAGCACGATGTTGGGGAAGGCGGAATCGAGGATGGTGACGACGATGGTGCGAAGGCTCTGCGGCCACTGCTCCACCTTGCCGAGCGGGGTGGTGGCCCAGTCCAGGCTGCGACAGCGGCCCTTCATCTCGCCGGTACCCGCGAACAGCCGAGCTCGCTCGTCGATTTCCCGGCGTGCCAAGGAGGGGGTTGGGGTATCAGTCATGTCACAGCCGAACAAGGGCAAGGGGCAGGCCCGCGGAGCGGCGTTACCGGCGTGTGATTTCGATGACGCCGCGGTAATGTCCCATGCCGAAGAGGGCAGACGCCGCACCGGCGTCCCGGTAGGGATGGCATATTGGATACGAAATGGATTTCCTTCCACGGGGAGACCGGGATGACGATGGACATCGAGGAATTCGCGGCACACGACCCGATGTTGAACGACATTCCGATGGACGCGGGGCTGTGAGTGCGACGCGCGCCGACGTCACGGGGCACACAACGCCATGAACGTCATCGAGGCGGCCGACGTCCATCGCGTCCTGACCTTTCCCACGCTGGTGGAAGCGATTCGCACCACGTTCGGCCAGCCCGCTGGCACGCCGCGGCGAACGGTGTACCAATTGCGCGAGGATGATTTCTTCCACGATGCCTTCGCCGTGCTGCCCGCATGGAGCGCCGACGTCATCGGCGTGAAGGCGTTCACGTACCTGCCGAGCAATGCGCCCAAGGGCCGCCCGGTGCTGCACGCCAAGATCCTGTTGTTCGACCGGGACACTGGCGCGCCGTTGGCCCTGGTGGACGGCACCAGCGTGACCCTCTGGCGGACGGCGGCGGTATCGGCGCTCGCGGCGGATTACCTGGCTCGCAAGGACGCGAAGTCCCTGCTGGTCTGTGGCACGGGGAACCTCGCGCCCTACATGACGCTCGCGCACGCCTCCGTCCGATCCTACGACGACATCGCCATCTGGGGCCGGAATGCGGACAAGGCGGCAGCGGTCGCGAAGGCAGTCAACGCGAAGCGACCTGACCTTCGCGTTCGAGTGGTGACGGATCTCGAAGCCGCGGCGCGTGCCGCCGACGTCATCAGTTGTGCCACCGCGTCGAAACAGCCGGTGATCCTGGGTGCCTGGGTGAAGCCCGGGACACACACCGATTTCATCGGCAACCACCAGCGCATGCATCGTGAAACCGACACGGACCTGGTCGTGAAGTCGCGCGTGTACGTGGACAGCCGCGCGAACACCATGAACGAGGCCGGCGAGATACTGCTGCCGATACAGGAGGGACGCATCACGGACGATCACGTGATTGCGGAGCTTGCGGACCTGTGCTCGGGCAGGGCCGCCGGCCGGGAGCGCGAAGACGACACGACACTGTTCAAGTCGGTAGGGACTGCGCTGAGCGATCTCGCCGCCGCGCACCTTGTGACGCAACGCCAATAGCCGACCCAGCCCTTTCGCCCAACACACAATGCCCCGATTCCCCGCTCCTTCGAAAGCTGCCATCACGATCCTCATCGCCGTGGGCACGATCGCCGCTGGTCGATACGCCATACGTACCGCCGACGCGCGCGTGGCACAGCGGCGCGCCGATGCCGAGCAGCGCGCGCAGGGCACCAGGTCTCCCGCGACACTCGCCGCGAGCTTCGATGGACTCGGCGTGGGCTTCACCGGCCCGCAAGGCGCGGGACGCAGCGGCAATCCCTCCGACAACAGCCTTGCCGTGGGGCCCAATCACATCGTGCAAACCGTCAATTCGCGCATGGCGATCTTCACGAAGAAGGGTGCGAAGTTCGACATTACCGGCCGGGTGCTTTATGGATCGGTGTCCACGAACAACGTCTTCAAGGGATTCAGTGGCCCATGCGAGGCGCGCAACACCGGTGACGCCGTCGTCCGCTACGACCAGCTGGCCGATCGCTGGCTGATCGTCATGCCCATCTTCCGGCGGGGAACGCCGCGGCCGGATCAAGTGGCCGCGCGCACACCCGCCGATCCGGCGCAGCTCAGTGTGCCGGGGGTGGCTGGCCAGCCTGGCGCGGCAGTGACGCTCTACCAGCCGCCACCTGCCGATTCGGAAGTCCCGGCCGCTCGCAACGGCGCAGGACGACCAGCAGAGAACGCGGCCGGCGTCTACTCCATGTGCTACGCGGTGAGCGCCACCCCAGATCCCCTTGGCGCGTACTATCGCTACGAGTTCCTTCGCCCGCTCTTTCCGGACTACCCGCGTCCGGCCATCTGGCCGGATGGGTATTACATCCCCACCAGCACAAGCGACAATCGCATCTCACCCACGGTCGCGACGCAGAAGCACGCGTGCGTCGCCGATCGGACGAAGATGCTGGCGGGGCTGCCCGCCACCGAGCAATGCGTCATCGTGGAGAACGTCAACTTCCTGAACAATGCCGACGTCGACGGCAAGACACTTCCGCCCGCCGGCGCGCCGAATATCATGATCGCCACCGGCGGTCGGCAGCTGGACACGCTCCTTGCCGACAGCGTCATCAACGTGTGGCAGTTCCATGTCGACTGGACGCATCCGGAAAAGACGGCCGTCACGGGGCCGGAGCGGATTCCTGTTGCACCCTATCATTACCTCTGCGACGGGCAGCTCACCAATTGCGTGCCGCAACCGGGCACCGATCGCCGGCTGGATTCGCAGGGCGACAAGCTCATGGCGCGTCTCGTCTACAGGCGAATCGGGAATCGTGAATCGATCGTGGGCACGCATTCGATCAACACGACGAGCGGCGGAGGCGGCGTGAGGTGGTACGAGTTCCGCGTGGGCGCGAAGCGAAGGGTGCGGCTGCACCAGCAGGGCACCTATGCGCCCGACAGCCTGTTCCGATGGATGGCCAGCCCGGCGATGGACCGGTTCGGCAACATCGGCATCGGCTACTCGTTCGGCGGGCTTCCCCACTTTGCCGGCCAGCGGTTTGCCGGTCGACTCGCCAACGATCCCCTGGGACAACTGACGCTGCACGAGACGGTCCTTGCCGAAGGCGAGGCCGCGCAGACGAACACGCAGCGCTGGCAGGACTACACCCAGACGGCACTCGACCCGAGCGACGACTGCACCATCTGGTACGTTGGCGATTACTTCAAGAAGGACGCGACGAGCTACTCGACGAGAATCGGGGGCTTCCGGATGCCGGGGTGCCCGCGGTGATCCGCGCGCGTCACGGTGTCACCCGATGCCTGCGCGCTCCCTGGCCTTCCGGATGATCGCGGCCATCACGTCACGATGCGCGGTGAACGTGTCATCCACCACCTGCAAGGTGGGAATGGCGCTGGGGGAGAGCGACAACGTTTCCTGATTGAAGTGGCCGAACCCGGACTCGTGCACGCCGCTGCTCCCGCGGCCCGGCGCGGGACTGCTCAGGCCCGCGTTGCCGAGCAGGTCGTGGAACGGACGGATCCGGGGCAATTCTACGACGTTACGTACGCGCTGCGTCCGGAGATGGTGGTGGGGAAGCCGAA
>JACMOE010000153.1 GCA_014378185.1 Gemmatimonadaceae bacterium
CCTTCCTGGCGGGCGGGCGCTATGCGGCTTTACTGAGCCGCCAGCAGCTGGAGGAGGCGACCGAGGAGCCGACTGCCCGCGGGCCAGCCACTGGCGACCTCGTCGGAACGCGGTAACGTTATGACAATGCACCGCGCCGACGCTCCGCCACCCACGCCACTTTTGCCGACGACCACCGATCGGCATGCAGGGTCGATGGCGGCGCAACTGGAGGAGGCGCGCGAGCGCATTGCCGAGCTCGAAGCGCTGGGCTCCGCGAAGACCCAGTTTCTCGCCAACATCTCGCACGACCTCAGGACCCCGCTCACCGCGGTCATCACCCACGCGGAGATTCTCCGCGATGGCATCCTCGGCCCCCTGTCGGCGCGGCAGCTCGAGAGCATTGGTGGCATCATCAACGGCGGACGGCAACTGCTCGATCAGGTTGGCGAGATCCTCACGTATGCGCGCGGTGCCGCCAACCGGCTCACCGTCACGCCAACGCGCTTCCACATCGGCGACGTGGTGTCGCAGCTGAATGCGCTCAACGAATCCCTCGCCAGCAAGAAGGGGATCGACCTCGTGACGGTGGTGCCGCCGGATCTCGCACCCGTGACCGCGGATCGCGAGAAGGTTGCGCACATCGTGGGCAACCTTCTCGGCAACGCCATCGACTTCACGGCGCGGGGGGGACATGTGTGGGTCCACGCCATTCGCGCCGAGGGGCCCAGCGGGGCGGAGTGCGTTGTGGAAGTGGGCGATACCGGCATCGGTATCGATCCCGAGCACCACGATCTGGTGTTCCGCGAGTTTGCGCAGGTGGACTCGACTGCGTCACGCGAGCACCATGGTACCGGCCTGGGGCTCACCATCGCGCGGAAGCTGGTGGAGCTGCATGGCGGGCGGATCTGGCTCGAGAGCGAACTGGGCGCGGGCTCACGGTTCTTTTTCACCATTCCCTACCCCGCGGACTGACGTCGCGTGAACGCCCTCCCGCACGTGCTCGTTGCCGAGGACAACGAATTGGTGTGCGAGGCAATGCGCGTGCTGTTTGGTGAAACCGGCCATCGCGTGAGCACCGCCGGCCACGTGGCGGAGATCCTGGACATCATGGAATCCGATCCGGTGGATCTGCTGTTGCTCGACCTGGGCCTCGCGGACGGCGACGGATTCGACGTGCTGGCGCAGATGCGCGAGCGCGGGGTGACGGCTCGCATCACGGTGGCGCTCACGGGGCGTGAGGAGCCGGAGATCATTGCGCGCTGCAAGGAGGAGGGGTGTGCCGCTGTGCTCCTGAAGCCCGTGCCGGCGCGTGACCTGCTGCGTCAGGCGCGCGAATGGCTGGGCAATCCTCCCTCCTGACCCTTCTGTGCGGTTGACCGGTTCTGTGCGGTTGACCGGTTCACTGTTCAACCGAATACAGATAACGGATGACCTGCTGGTTCCGGCTGTCTAGAGGTGGCGCAGTCAGCTCGCCTGTCGCTCGGTCCGCCTCACAAGCGTTGACGCAGCGCGGCAGGCGTAATCGTCTGCATGTACGTTGCCATCACCGTGAAGTAGTCGAACACCATCAGCACGCCGACCAGGATGAGTAGCGCACCACTCACCTGCGACACGCGGGCGAGGTGCGGGCGCAGCCGCGTGACGGTCTCCAGGAACCGCTCCACCGCGACAGCCGCCAGC
>JACMOE010000154.1 GCA_014378185.1 Gemmatimonadaceae bacterium
CCGCGACGGACCCTCCTGCGTATCGAATTCCTTTTCGCCCGCTCACGCCGGGCGTGTCGATCTTCGAGCGCGACCTCGCGGAGCTCGATGCGGCGCTGAGTCAGGACACCGTCGCCGCGCTGATCGTGGAGCCGATCCAGGGCGAGGGAGGGGTGCGCGTGCTCGATCCCGGGTTCCTCCGCGAGCTGCGTGCGGTGACGAAGGCGCGTCAGATCGCCCTCATCCTGGACGAGATCCAGTGTGGGCTGGGCCGCTCGGGGACGCTGTTCTCCTACGAGCAGGCGGGGATCGAGCCGGATCTGCTCACGCTCGCGAAGCCGCTCGCCGGTGGACTGCCGATGGGTGCGATCCTCATGACGGACGAAATCGCGCACGCGGTCAAGGCGGGGGATCACGGCACGACATTCGGGGGCGGACCCTTCGTGGCGTCGGTCGCGGAGTACGTGCTGGACCGGATCTCGGATCCGGCGCTGCTCGCTCACGTGCGCGACACGGGTGAGTGGTTCGGCCGCCAGCTCACCGAGCTCGCGCATCGCACGGGGCGCATCCGACAGGTGCGCGGCAAGGGATTGATGTGGGGCGTGGACGTGATGGGCACCGCGGCGCACGTCGTTAGCGAGTCGCTCGGACGCGGCCTGCTGGTCTGCTCGGCCGGCGACTACACCGTGCGCCTGCTGCCGCCGCTCGTGTCCACGCAGGAAGAACTGGAACGCGGGCTGCAGATTCTCGAGGAGGTGCTCTGATGGCCCCTGATCTGTTCGTGCGTCGCGCCCGGCCACAGGACGCTGCAGCGATCTCGCATCTGAACAACACATTCGCGAACGAAGGCCAGATGCTGGAGCGGTCGCCCGAGGTGATCGCCCTTGCGATCGACGACTACGTCGTCGTTCAGAACCTCGCGGGCGAGCTACTGGCCTGCGGGGCGTTGAAGGAGTATTCGCCGAGCGTGGCGGAAGTCGCGGCGATCGCCGTGTCGCGGGACGCACACGGCAAGGGGCTGGGTCGCGCGATCGTGTCGGCGGTGGAAGAGCTCGCGCGCAAGCGCGGCATCTACGACGTATTCGCGCTCACGCTGCAGCCGGACTTCTTCGCGGCGATCGGCTATCAGCGCGTGGACCGGGCACGCTATCCCGAGAAGATCCGTCGCGACTGCCTGGGGTGCGCGCGACGGTTCGCCTGCAACGAGATTTGCTTCGCGAAGAATCTGATGGCGGAGGCGGAGATCGGGCGCGCCGCCTGAGAAGTCGGTCGGCGCCACCTTCACGAATGTTTAATGTTCGCGGTCTGGCGGCTCCACGACGAAGGGCAGAGAATATGGCAAGGCGAGAATTGCCAACCATTTCTCGGTGCGTCGTGTCTTACAGCACGGCAACCCCCCCTCACCACAGAGGCCTCCCGTGCGTCGTCGGCTCCTCCTCGCCCTCTTCGGCATTCTCGGCGTGACTACGCCCTGGGCAACCGTCTCGGCCCAGACCGCGCCTCGCGCGTTCAGCCTGTTCCTCGACTGCAGCGATTTCTACTGCGAGCCGGATTTCTATCGCACGGACATCGCGTTCGTGGACCACGTCCGCGATCGGACCGCGGCCGACGTCCACGTGCTCATCACGAACCAGTCGACGGGCGGTGGCGGACGCACCTATACGCTTGCGTTCTACGGCCAACGGAAGTTCGCGGGCATCAGCGACACGCTGACGGCCGAATTGGCACAGGGTGCGACCGAGGACGAGCAACGGAAAGCACTGTCCCGCACCATCAAGCTGGGCCTGGCTCGCTACGTCGCGCGTACGCCGGCCGGAGCCAACGCCACGCTCAGCCTCGCGGGGGCACCGGCGGATGCACCTAAGAGCGCCGCCGCTCGCGATCCGTGGAACGCGTGGGTGTTCCGACTTGGCGCCCACGGCAACGGATCGCGAGAGCGGAACTTCACCAACAATCGCCTCAACGGGAGTGTGAGCGCCAATCGCATCACTACTCAGTGGAAGACGAGCCTCCGCGTCGACGAGAATTACAACGACCAGGCCTTCACGATTGACGGGAAGAAGGTGACTAGCGTGACGCGCAACTTCAGCGGAAGCGCTCTGCAGGTGAAGAGCCTGGGCGAGCACTGGTCGGCCGGTCTGCGCGCGGGCGCGTCATCTTCCACGTATCTGAACCAGCATCTCGCAGCGAGCGTTGCTCCCGCCGTGGAATTCGATGTCTATCCCTACTCGGAGTCCACACGGCGCCAGCTCCGGCTGCAGTACTCGGCAGGGATGCAGCACTACCTTTACAACGACACCACCGTCTACTTCAAGAAGAAGGAGTCCCGCCCATTCCAATCACTCACGGTACTGTTCGAGCAGAAGCAGAAGTGGGGGTCTCTGGAAGGGCAGGTGGACGGTTACCACTTTCTTGACGATCTGAGCAAAAGCCGGCTCAACTACTCCCTCGGCGCGGATGTTCGCATCATCAAGGGGCTGAGCGTGAATTTCTACGGCAACTACTCGGTGCTGCACGATCAGATCTATCTTCCCAAGGGAAGCCTGAGCCGCGAGGACGTGCTGCTCCGGCAGTCGCAGCTCGCCACGACCTACCGTGCCTTCTTCTATGGCGGGATCAGCTACACTTTCGGCTCGGTGTTCAACAACATCGTCAATCCGCGGTTTGGTGGTGGCGGCAACAACAACTTCTAGCCGCGGCCAGCGACAAGTGTCAGCGGGTCGAGTCGCCATCACCTCACTCGGCGTCCTGTTCGGTCTCGCCTCTTTCCGCGGGCGGGCGTTGGCGCCGCCG
>JACMOE010000155.1 GCA_014378185.1 Gemmatimonadaceae bacterium
CAGTGCACCGGCAATCGCGCCCCACGCAACGTCCATGCGGTGCGGCGCACCGCGGGCAAGAACTCGCGCCGCGAGCGCGCCCGCCATCGCGGTACTCACCGCCGACAGCAGGTTCGAGGCGCGCGCCACGCCGAGCACGCCGCCCAGTACCACGGTCCACACGCGCCCAAGCGCCACGAACAACGGCGTGCCCGGTGGATGCGGAATCCCCAGCGTGTGCGCGGCGGCGATGAACTCCCCCGCATCCCAGAACGTGACGCCCGGAGCCATCGTCGTCGCATAGATGGCCAGCAGCACCGCACCCACGATCCACTCCGCACGACGCGCGGTCAGGTCGCCGCTCCCACGGGCTCCAGGTCGTTCCGCACCTGTGCACGTCCCTCGAGCACGGAGCGCAACTCCATCGGCGTCACGTCGCGCCACAGCCGGCCGCGCTCGGCAATGGAGATGGTCGCGCGCTCCTCACTCACCACGATGACCACCGCATCGGTCTCGTCACTCAGGCCGAGTGCGGCCCGGTGTCGCGTGCCGAGCGCACGGTCAGCGATGGGCTTCTGCGAGAGCGGCAGGATGCAACTGGCCGCGATGATCGTATCCCCGCGAATCACGACTGCCCCATCATGGAGCGGGGAATACGGCGTGAAGATCGTCATCAGCAGGTCCGCCGACACCTTCGCCTCGATCCGCGATCCCGACTCCGCGTAGTTGTCGAGCGGCACCTCGCGCTCCAGCGCGATGATCGCTCCGAGTCCCGACCGGCTCAATCGTTCCACCGCCTCGTGGACTTCCTCGGCCACTTCGTGGGCGCCCATCTCGTGAAATAGTTGCCCGAATCGCGCCTGCCCCAGGTGCGCGAGCGCCATGCGCAACTCGGGCGCGAACACCACCAGGAGCGCAATGGCGCCATACTGGAAGACGAAGCCGAGGACGTAGCGAATCATCTCCAGCTTGAATAGCCACGCGGCCGCATACACAGCCAGGAGGATGCCCAGGCCAGTGACCATCTGCAGCGTCCGCGTACCGTGGAACATCTTGAGCACACGATACAGCGCGAGCGCCACGATTGCGACCTCGAACACATCGCGCCACGCGGGATGCAGCAGCCGTAGCTGCTCGAGCTCCGTCATGCCACGCCCGCTTGCCGAATGGCGGCGGCGACGTCGAGCGCCTGCCGCGTGGCCGCCACGTCGTGCACGGGGAAGATGCGTGCGCCACGATCGTAGGCGGCCCCCGCCGCGCCAACGCTACCGTGGACGCGCTGGTGCGAGTCGGCCACCCCGGTGATTTCGCCGATGAAGCGCTTGCGCGACGCGCCGATCATCACCGGACAACCCCATGTCGAGAATCGCTCGAGGCATCCGAGCAGCCGAAGCGACTGCTCGCTGCGCTTTCCAAAGCCGATGCCCGGATCGACGACGATTCGCTCCCGCGCGATCCCCATGTCCAGCGCAGCCGCAACGCGTTCTCCCAGTTCGTCGAGCACGGCATCCAGCGGATCGCCGGCGAA
>JACMOE010000156.1 GCA_014378185.1 Gemmatimonadaceae bacterium
CGCATCGACATGGTCGTCATCCGCCATGGGGCGTCCGGCGCCGCGCAGTTCCTCGCGGAGCGCATCGAGTCCAACGTCATCAACGCCGGCGACGGCACGCACGAACACCCCACGCAGGGGCTGCTCGACATGCTCACCCTGCGCGATCACTTCAAGCGGCTCGATGGCCTCAAGATCTGCATCTGCGGCGACGTCCTGCACTCGCGCGTTGCCCGCTCGAACATCTGGGGGCTGCTCAAGATGGGCGCCTCCGTCGGCGTCTGCGGGCCGCGCTCGCTGCTGCCCAACGCGATCGACCAGTTCGACGTCACGGTGTTCGACCACATCGAGGACGCCATCCAGTGGGCGGATGCCCTCAACATCCTCCGTCTCCAGCTTGAACGCATGCAGGGCGGCTACATCCCCTCGCTGCGTGAGTACAATCGCGTGTTCGGCGTGTCCTCGGAGCGGCTCGCCCGCGCACCAAAGGACCTGCTGATCCTCCATCCAGGCCCGATGAACCGCGGCGTCGAAATCGATTCCGACGTCGCCGACGGCCCTCACAGTGTGATCCTGAATCAGGTGACCAACGGCGTCGCAGTGCGCATGGCAGTCCTCTACCTCCTATCCGGCGGCAAGCCTGAACTGGCCGAGGCGGCGAAGGGCGGGAGCGGACGATGACGACACCCGCAATCCTTCTGCGCGGTGGCCGCATCGTCGACCCGTCGCAGAAGCTCGACGAGGTGGGCGACGTGCTCGTGGTGAATGGCGTGATCGAGGCGGTGGGTCGCATTGGCGACGTGCGCCGCGACGGTGACGCGCTCGAGACGATCGACTGCACGGGCCGTATCGTGTCACCGGGTTTCGTGGACGTCCATTGTCACCTGCGCGAGCCGGGCCGCGAAGAGGTCGAGACCATTGCCAGTGGCGCACGCGCCGCGGCCGCAGGCGGCTTCACCGCCGTCTGCGCCATGCCGAACACTGATCCCGTTACGGACAACCAGGCCGCGGTAGGCTTCATCATCAGCCAGGCCAAGAAGGCCGGCGGCGCACGCGTCTATCCCATCGGCGCCATCTCCATCGGCGAGATGGGCGAAACGCTCGCCGAGTTCGGCGAGATGGTGGGCGCCGGTGCGGTGGCCGTGAGCGACGACGGCAAGCCGGTCGTCAGCGCACAACTCATGCGCACGGCCCTCGAATACGCCCGCACGTTCGGCATTCCCGTTGCCGACCATTGCGAGGAGCCGACCCTGGCGCATGGCGGCGCCATGAATGAAGGACTCATGAGCGCCCGGCTCGGCCTGCGCGGCATTCCGGCTGAAGCCGAGGAGATCATGGCCATCCGCGACATCCTGCTCGCGCGGCTCACGGGGGGACACATTCACCTGTGTCACATGAGCACGAAGGGGTCCGTCGAACTCATTCGGTGGGGCAAGGATCGCGGCATCAACGTCACGGCCGAGGTATGCCCGCATCACTTGTCGCTCACCGAAGATTCGGTGGACGGATACAACACGAACGCGAAGATGAATCCGCCCCTCCGCACAGCGAAGGACGTCGAGGCGCTGCAGCAAGCGGTGAAGGATGGCACCATCGACGTGATCGCGACCGACCACGCGCCGCACCACTACGACGAGAAGGAGCGCGAGTTCGCCAACGCGCCGAATGGCATCATCGGGCTGGAGACGGCGCTTGCCGTCAACCTCACGTGGCTGGTGCACCGCGGCATCATCGACGTTCCGATGCTGGTGGAACGCATGGCCTGTGCACCGGCGCGCCTCTTCAAGTTGCCGGGAGGCGCACTGCGTCGCGGCGGCGTCGCTGACGTCACGGTCTTCGACCCGGATGTCGCCTGGACGGTGGACGCCACGAAGTTCCGGTCCAAGGGTCGCAACACGCCGTACGCCGGCATGGAGTTGCGCGGGCGCGTGGACTGCACGCTCGTGGGCGGACGCATGGTTTACCGTCGCGACGCGTAGGTCGGTCGTCAGTACGGGCGGCGCTCGACGGGCTGCCCGACGCTATCTTCCGCAAGCCTATCGACGGGCGCGAGTCGCACGGCACACGCGAAGCAGGGGAGGATGATGATGAAAAAGGACGAGACACGGCGCGGGTCCGCCACGAGTGAGCCCGAGGCAGGGGGCGCGCTTGAAGTGGTCAGCGCGCTGATGGCGGAGCGTCGCCGGTACGAGGGATGGATTGCGGCGCTCGAAGCTCGGAGGGCGGGAACGCCGGAGCACGTCTTCACGCGCGTGCACGCGGACTACATGACGCGCCTGGACACGGTGCTCGTGCAGCTCACGTCGCATGCGGACGACCTGCGTCACGCAATGGAGTCGCTGGAGTCGCGGCGCGACGCACTCACGGCGGAGCACCGGAAGGCCGAGGACGAGCGTGCGGAGGCGGAATTGCGCGCGCACGTGGGAGAACTCACCGCCGAGGACTGGCAGCGTTCGGCCACGGCGAGTGACGCGGTGCTGGCAGAGCTCTCGGCACGGTGCAGCGACGTGGAGCAGGAATTGGCCCGGACGCGTGAACTCCTTGAATCGACGACGCGGCCCGAGTCGGTAGAGCCGCAGGCGGGCGGGGAGGCACCGCCATCTGCGCCCGCACCGCACCCGCGTGCTTCTCGCCCTGCGTCGGTCGTGGCGAACGATCCGGACGAGGAGGACGCCGAGTCAGGGGCGAGCCTGCCGGCCGAACTTCCCGCATCCGTCATCGCGGCGGAGCAGCAATTGCTCGACATCGAGGAGCGTCCCGCACGGGCGCCGAGGGCCATCGACGCACCGTCCCATGCCGACGATGCGCCCGCGGAGCAAACGCCGCCTGCGACACCGCGCAGGACGCAAGGTTTCGACGAGCTCGCGTTCCTGAGCTCCGTGGTGGACACGCCCACCGGCACCTTCGA
>JACMOE010000016.1 GCA_014378185.1 Gemmatimonadaceae bacterium
CCCGCAGTGGGCCGCCCGCCGGTGACCCGCGCGTCGAGCGCACCCCTGACGCCGGCGCGCGCAATATTCCCGGAGGCCCGCTGCGCCAGCGGCGCCTGGTGGTGGTGGATGCGGGGCACGGCGGCCCGGACGGCGGGATGCACGGCCCCATCGGCGACGGGCCTGCGGTGCAGGAAAAGAACATCACGTTGAACGTCGCCCGGCGCGTGGGTGCGGCGCTCGGCCAGCGCGGCATCGACGTCAAGTACACCCGCACCTCCGACACGCTCATCGCACTTGGCGACCGGGGGCGCATCGCCAACGACGCGCATGCCGACCTCTTCGTCAGCATTCACGTGAACGCCGCCAACCCGGGATGGAAGAATCCCGGCGGAGCGCGTGGCTTCGAGACGTACTTCCTCTCGGAGGCCAAGACGGAGGACGCGCGGCGCCTGGAGCGCATGGAAAATGAAGTCGTGAGGTTCGAGTCCGGACCGTCGGCGGGCAGCGGCGATCCCCTCAGCTTCATCCTCACCGACATACGGCAGAACGAGCACCTGCGCGAGGCCAACGAGCTGGCGGATCTCATCCAGCATCGTGTCGCCCAGGTGCATCCCGGCGCCAACCGCGGCGTGAAGCAGGCCGGTTTCGTGGTGCTGGTGAAGGCCTATATGCCTGCGGTGCTGGTGGAGATCGGGTTCGGGACCAATGCCGCGGAGGCGGCCTACCTCACCGACCCCGCGCGCATGGATGAACTGGCGGGCGCAATCTCCGATGGCGTGCTCGAATACCTGAAGCGCTACGAACGGCGGGTGGCCGTGAATGACGGGGCGTCGGGCGGAGGCAGCGCACGCCGGTGAGTGCGCGCCGCGGTCCGCTCGCGGTGCACGTCGCCGGCCTGGACTTCCAGAATCCCATTGTCCTGGCTGCGGGCACGGCGGGGTACGGCCGTGAGCTCGACGGCGTCGTCGACCTGGGCGCACTGGGCGGGATCGTGACGAAGGCGGTCAGTCCCCATCCACGCGCCGGTGCACCCGCACCGCGCGTCGCCGAGTTCGACGGAGGGATGATCAATGCCGTGGGCCTTGCCAACCCCGGGGTGGACGCCGTCTGTCGAGAGCACCTTCCGTGGTTGGGCGAGTCGTTGCCGCACACCAGGAAGCTGGCCAACATCGTGGGCTTCGACACCGGAGAGTTTGCCGCCGTGATCGCGGAGCTGGATGCGGCACTCGGCACGGGAGCGGCGTCGGCGCTGGATGGATACGAGCTGAATGTGAGCTGTCCCAACGTGAAGGCCGGCGGGCTGGAATTCGGTGCGGACCCGACTGCCCTTGCCGACGTCGTGCGGCAGGCGCGTGCGGCCACCAGTCGGCCGCTCTTCGTGAAGCTGTCGCCCACACTGCCGGATATTGCCCGAACGGCTCGTGTGGCCGTGGACGCCGGAGCGGATGCGATCACGCTGGTGAACACCATGCCTGGCCTGGTGATCGACGTGGCGCGCCGCAAGCCGGCGCTGGGGTTCGGCACGGGAGGCGTGAGCGGCACGGCCCTCCGGCCGGTCGGCGTGCTGGCGACGTGGCGGGTGCATCAGGCGGTGTCCGTGCCCATCCTGGGGATCGGTGGCGTCGCGACCGCGGACGACGCACTGCAGTATCTCATCGCGGGCGCGTCGCTGGTGGGGATGGGAACGGCCACCCTGCGCGATCCGCGTGCGGCCGAGCGTGTGGTGACGGGCCTCGCGCGCTGGTGTCGTGCAGAGGGCGTGTCGCACCTGTCCGACATCATCGGCAGCCTGGAGTACAAGGCCTGATGCCGCGCGCCATTCCCATTGTCGCGCTCGACGTGCCTTCTGCGGCCGCGGCGCTCGCGCTCGCTCGCTCGCTCGGGGACAGCTGCCGATTCTACAAGGTGGGCAGCGAATTATTCGTGGGGGAGGGTCCGGCCATCGTGCGCGCGTTGCGCGACGAACTGGGCGCCGACGTGTTTCTCGACCTCAAGTTCCACGACATTCCCAACACGGTCGCGGGAGCGGTGGCGCGTGCGGTCGGGTTGGGGGTGCGCCTGCTCACCGTGCACGCCAGCGGGGGCCGAGCGATGCTGGAGGCGGCACAGGGGGCGGCGGGAAGTGCGTGTGGGGTGCTGGGCGTGACAGTGCTCACCTCGTTCGACGACGTGTCGCTCGGCCGCGCGTGGGGCCGAGTGTCGGTACAGGTGGAGGACGAGGTGCTGCGCCTGGCGGACGATGCGGTGACGGCCGGGCTGCATGGCATCGTGTGCAGCGGTGCGGAAGCGGCGGCCGTGACGCGGGCACATGGGGAGCGGCTTGCGCTTCTGGTGCCGGGAATCCGGCTGGCTGGTGGCGCGTCGCATGACCAGCGTCGGGTGATGACGCCGGGTGCGGCTCAGGCTGCCGGGGCGCGGTATCTGATTCTTGGGCGTGCGGTGACGGCGGCGGCGGATCCGCGGGTGGCGATGGCTGCGGTGCTGGCCGATCTGGAGGGGTGAATGGGTGCGGCGTCCCTGTGGGGCTGAACTCGGTGTATCTCGTGGGCTTGCGTCAACTTACCGCCCCGGTTATTCTAAGTGACTTGGCCGGAAAATCTCACGTTTTGCAATGATGGTATTCGAGTGAAAGTCCGAAGCAGCGTCAAGCCGATTTGTGAGCACTGCAGGGTTGTCAAGCGCCACGGCGTGACTCGCATCATCTGCAAGCGCAATCCTAAGCATAAGCAGCGTCAGGGCTGATAGAGAATGGCTCGTATTTCTGGCATCGATCTCCCGAAGGACAAAAAGGTTGAGATCGGACTGACCTACATTTTCGGCATCGGACGGTCGTCCGCGCTGGAGATCATGGAGAAGGCGGGGATTGACGCATCACTGCGGATCCGCGACTTGAGCGACGCCGACGTGAACAAGCTGCGTCAGGTGATCGAGAAGGAGTATCGCGTGGAAGGCGCGCTGCGCACGGAGGTCTCGATGAACATCAAGCGATTGATGGACATTGGCTCCTATCGCGGCACGCGCCATCGTCGTGGGCTGCCGGTTCGTGGCCAGCGCACCCACACCAATGCGCGCACGAAGAAGGGTCCTCGCCGCGCCATTGCGGGCAAGAAGAAGGTAACCAAGTAAATCATGGCGACTGGAAAGAAGACCAAGAAGGTGGTCGAGGCGGAGGGCGTTGCCCACGTCAATGCGACCTTCAACAACACGACCGTCACCATCACCGATCCGCGTGGCAACACGATCGCGTGGGGTTCGAGTGGCAAGGCCGGGTTCAAGGGGTCCAAGAAGAGCACGCCGTTCGCCGCGACCGTTGCGGCCGAGCAGTGTGCGCGGGAGGCCCTGACGGCTGGTGTGAAGCGAGTTCACGTGCGCGTGCAGGGCCCTGGAAGCGGCCGCGAGTCGGCCATCCAGGCGCTCGCGGCGGCGGGGCTGCAGGTCAAGTCGATCAAGGACGTAACGCCGATCCCGCACAACGGCTGCCGTCCCCCGAAGCGTCGGAGAGTCTGAGATGGGTCGCTATACAGGTCCGAGCTGCCGTCAGTGCCGTCGCGAGGGAACCAAGCTGTTCCTCAAGGGCACCAAGTGCTTCACCGAGAAGTGCCCGGTCGAGCGTCGTCCGTACGCGCCAGGCCAGCATGGCCAGGCCACGGCCCGCCGCCGCAAGGCCAGCGAGTTCTCCAAGCAGCTCCGCGAAAAGCAGAAGATCAAGCGCATCTACGGCGTGAGCGAGAAGCAGTTCCGCAACACGTTCGACAAGGTCAGCTCGCAGCCCGGCCTCCGCGGCCACAACCTGCTGGCCGCCCTCGAGACGCGC
Source organism: Gemmatimonadaceae bacterium (assembly GCA_014378185.1). Classification (GTDB taxonomy): domain Bacteria; phylum Gemmatimonadota; class Gemmatimonadetes; order Gemmatimonadales; family Gemmatimonadaceae; genus AG11. The sequence goes on from JACMOE010000016.1 coordinate 3,797, forward strand.
CTCGACAACGTCGTGTATCGCATGGGTTTCGCGTCCAGCCGCAAGGCTGCCCGCCAGCTCATCCGTCACCGCCACGTCGAAGTGAACCAGAAGGGTGTGGACATTCCAAGCTTCCATGTCCAGCCGGGCCAGGAAGTCCGGATGCGTGTGAAGTCCCGCGAGCAGGTGTCCGTCATCACGGCGATGGATCAGTCGTCGCGCGGCGCGCCGCTCTCGTGGATTGCGGTGGACAAGGAGACGTTCAGCGGACGCGTGCTGGAGAAGCCCGCCCGCACGAGCATCCCCATCGCGGCGCAGGAGCAGCTGGTCGTGGAGTTGTATTCGAAGTAACCGCTGACGGCCCGCTCGCTGTCGCTCGCTAGACGGGGGACGGCCGGTGGGAGGAGCGTTGTTAGTTGATGTACGCTGTCAAGCGAGCAAGGCG
>JACMOE010000157.1 GCA_014378185.1 Gemmatimonadaceae bacterium
GCGCCACTGACACCGGTGACGACGACCTGCTCGAGATTCAGGATGTCCTTGTCGAGATCGAAGTCCTTGTCGGTGCGGCCCACGTTGAGCACGAGCGGGAGGCGCTTCGGCTTGTGGCCGATGTAGCGCGCCACCAGGTCGACGGTACGACCGCGGCTCTTCGAGACATCGATGCTGAAATTGTAGCGCCCATCCAGAGCCGTGATTGCCCCGACGCCGAGCGTGGGAATGCCGACGCTCGCTCCGCCGAGGGGCCGCCCGTCGGACGTCACCTTGCCGGCAAAGACGGCCTGTTGCGCCCAGACAGCAGTGGCGGAAAACGCGACGGCCGCCATCGCAGCGGCAACCTGGACAACCCTGCGGATCAGTACTCGATCCCTGTGCATGTACGACCTCCCTGACGGGTGGGGGACTAACTGGAAGACGGGGGGAGCGCGTTTTGCGGCGGTGGATTACCCGCCGGGACGGTGGAGTCCTTGCGCAATCAATGGTTTTCGCGATGATTGTTTTCGCGGTAGCTGTCGCCATGGTACGGAAAAAGAACCGGGGCCGCAACCCTCAGCTTTTCGAGCGTCCACTCCCATGACATCCCGAGCCTGCACGATCTGCCTGATGGTTTCCGTTGCCGTGACGCCGCTCCGTGTGGCGGCCGCACAGGCAGGCAGCGCGCAAGTAACGGGTACGATCATCGACGCGAGCTCGAAGTCGGCCGTTCCCGGTGCCGACGTGGTGCACGTGGGCGGAGGGCGAAGCGTGGTGACCGATTCACTTGGGCATTTCACCTTCGGCGAGCTGCCGCCGGGCATTGTTCGCTTCGTGGTGGGGAGCGTGGGCTTTCCGGTTCTGCGGGTGGCGGTGGCGCTCACCCAGGGCGAACGCCTGTCGAAGGTGATCGAGCTGGATTCGTCGAGCGCCGGCCGCGCGGCGACCCAATCTCTGCCTGGCGTGGCGATCATCGCCCCTCGTCCGCCAATGCCGCGGTTCGTGGATTTCGAGCGCCGGCGCCTCACGGGACGCGGGCAGTACCTCGTGCGGGAGGAGCTGGAGAGGTCCGGAGTCGGCTCGCTGCAGGACGCCATGCGCGGACTGCGGGGCGTGAACATCGATTGCGGCGGGAGCAATGGGTGCAGCATCCGGATGGCGCGCGCTCCCATGCGATGCCGTCCCGAATACATCGTGGACGAGCGCGTGGACAACGTATTCGGACTGGACACGCCAATACGCGACATCGAGGGAATCGAAGTGTATACCGGGCCAAGCGACGTACCGGGGGAGTTCGCTGGCCGAAGCGCCGGATGTGGCGTGATCGTGGTGTGGACCCGCGCCGGTCCATCGCGGTCACGCTAATTTTTCACAAGCCTGTCCTTCGCGTCGCCCAGGTGACACAAGGAGCAGGTCTTTCGCTTCGCTCAGGACGACAAATCGATGGGGACTCACATGCCGCGTACCTTGGTCATCCTGCTCGTCATCACGAGTGCCCTTGCCTGCTCCGACCCGAAGCCCGAGCCACCGCCGCCCACGGTCCGCCAGGTCATCCAGCAACATGCGCGCGCCGATCTCCGGCCCGATTCGTTCTCGATGGCAGCGGATCGCGGACGCGTGCTGGGGGACTCGACGGCGCCGGTGTGGGTGGTTGTCGTGAGTGACTTCCAGTGCGAGGCGTGCAAGCAGTGGAACGAGGAGGTACTCCCGGACCTGCGTGATCGCTACGTGTCACGCGGCAAGGTACGCGTGGCGCTGCTTAACAGGCCATTGCCATCACACGTGAACGCGATGCCGGCAGCCCTGGTCGCGACGTGCGCCGCTGCGGAGGGCAGGTTCTGGCAGACGGCGCGTCGCATCTTTGCCACGCAGTCGCGCTGGAAGGACTTGCCTGACGCGAGACCGTTCCTGGATTCCCTGGCCCTCGCGTCCGGGGTCGATTCGGCGGCGCATCGGATCTGCTCGGACCAGGCGCGTGGGCAAAAGCTCGTCCGCAACGACGAAGAGCGTACGACGGCTTCCCACGTGGACTCGGTGCCCACGTTCTTCATCGGCACGCATCGACGGGTGGGTGCCACGTCGTGGCGCACGTTCTTCGCCGTCCTCGACTCGGCGATCGCGGGCAAGTAGGAACTGGCTATCGGGGTGCGCGCACGGTGATGTCGCGCATGCCCGGTGCAAGCGGCACAATCTGCTCGCGACCACCCGGCCAGCGAACCCATAGTGACGTGGCTCCGGGGGGCGTGGCCATTACCGTGACGGCGCCGTCCACGGACCAGTAGCCACCACCCTCACGAATTTCGCGCACAGGACCGCGCGTCGTTCCCGAAATGACCCGCAGCTGCGCGCCGACACCGCGGGGATTTGCCGGGCCAGCGTCTACATGTACGCGAAGGCCCGGTGTCGCACGCAAGTTGTGCCACAGGGTGGTGGCTGCACCATTCTGCGCGACGGCGAGATCGACGCGTCCGTCGCCATCGTAGTCTGCCGCGGCGGCGCCGCGCCCGTCACCCAGCACTTCGATTCCCGACGCGCGCACGCCGAGGGCACGAAATCCACCTCGCCCATCGCCGAGCAGGAGTTGTCCGGCGCCGGCGTCGAAGCGCATGGTGCCGATGTCGGTGGGCGAGAAGTTCTGGGCGAGAAAGAGATCCTCGCGGCCGTCACCATCAAAATCCGCGACCACAACGCCGAACGCCGGCGCAACCTGAGCTGCGCGCGGCAGCGCGTGCGCCTCGAAACGTCCGCCGCGGTTGAGGAAGAGGGTGTGCTCGAAGGTGGTGGCGCCCACGCGACCCACGACTTTTGCCGCGGTACCGAGCAACTCGTCCACAGTGCGTTTCGCATAATCGGCAAAGGATGGAAAGCGTTCGCGCACACCGGGCAGCACCATGCCCAGACGCGAAGACGACTCGAGCGGCATTTCGCGACCGGTGATGGAGTCACGCCGCGCGAAGATCAGCCCCGAGCCGCTCACGCCGAAGTTGCCGATGACCAGCTCATAGGGCCTGTCGCTCGACGCGGCCCACGGCGTGTTGAGGCCCCAACTCGTGGCCACGAGATCCAGCCGGCCATCACCGTCGAAGTCACCCGCCGCGAGTCCGTTCCACCGGCTGGTGATGGCACTCATGCCCCATTCGCGCGTGACGTCGCGGAAGCGCCCACGCTCATTGTGCAGCACGCGCACCGGCCCCCACTCAGCGGCGACGACCAGCTCGGGCCATCCGTCGCCGTCAAGGTCCGCGAAGATTGCGGACGAGAGGAGGCCGAGGGATGCGAGCACCTTCGCATTGGCGGTGTCGATGACGAAGCGTCCGTCAGCGGTACGCAGGTAGATGTGCGAGGGCGCCGGGAATGGCCACGTGCCGGGAATGACGCGCGCGCCCACGAAGAGATCGAGCAGGCCGTCGCCGTTCACGTCAGCGAGGGCGAGTGGGCCAACACTGGCGCTCTCGGGCGGCGCAATGGCCACGGGTGCACCGGGCGCGCCAGCGCGCAGCGGGAAGCCGAGCACGGACGAGACGCCGAGTGCTTCCGCGGGCGATGATGATTCGTAACTCGACTGGCCGGCGATCAGCGTCGTGCCTCCGCGACCATCCGGGATCGGGAGAATGGTCGTGAGATCCCACGCGGCCGTCGGGGCGCGCGTCGTCGTGAAACGGGCGGGCGCATTGTGGAGCACCGCGAGCGATCCGCCGCGGCCCGTGCCGACGACCAGATCCTCGCGTCCATCACCATCGGTGTCGATCCAGCTGATACCGGGTCCGAGCTGGCTGAAGCGATTGGGGAGGAGGGGTTGCCGGCGATAGTCGTCGAAGAGCGAGTCGACGTGCATGTGACCGCCCAGCAGCGCGGTCGCGTTGCCGAAGAGCGGCGGTGCGGAATCGGTTTCTGTTGGCACGGGTGTCGCGCCCGCGGCGCGTGCACCGGCCTGGTCGACCTCGTAGAGCCGATTGCGCGGGACGTTCGCGAGAGTGCTGCGCCGGCCATCGCGCCACTTCACCTCGATGGTGACGAGCGAGTCGCGACCCGTGGCGAAGGCCAGCTGGGTGTCACTGCCCGAGAGGTAGTAGCCTCCATCGGTCATCTCGCGGGACTGCGCCGGGAGTGATCGCGTGCGCACCGTGACGACCGCGCCAATGCCGGCATCGTTGGGTGTCGTTCCCCGCAGGCGCACGGCCACGCGGGGAGCGCTGCTTTCATTGCGGTAGACCACGGGAGGGGCGTTCAGCCGCGTGACGATCACGTCGAGGTCACCATCGCCGTCGAAGTCGGCGAGCGCGATACCCTGTGACATGGCGTCGTCCACGCCAAAGCCCCACTCGCGACTGACGTCGCCGAAACTCACGTCGCCATGGTTGCGCAATGCGACGCTCCGTGTGGCAAGGCGCGGGAATTCCCCCTGCTCCTTGTTCCATGCAATGCGGGGTACGCTGTTCCGGATGCGCTCGAACGTGTCGGCATCACGGATGTCCCAGCGATGCCCATTCACGACGAGCAGGTCTTCGTAGCCATCGAGATCCACGTCCAGGAAGGCGGAGCCCCAGGACCAGTCCGTGGCCGCCACGCCAGCGAAGTCGGCGACCTGCGCCCACGTGCCGTCGCCGCGGGACAACTGAAGCGTATTGCGCATCCACTGCCCGCGGTCGGTGGTGAGGCCGACTTTCTTGGGCAGCGGCGTGTGCGTGGGAATCTGGCGTTGGCGTTCAGCGAGCGTGGCGCTCAGCATGTCGGTGGTGAAAAGGTCGACGTGCCCATCACGGTTCACGTCGGCGAAGTCGACGGACATGCAGGTGTTGCTCGTTTCACGCACCGACAATGCCGGTGCGAGCCGGAAGTTGCCCTTGCCGTCGTTCAACCAGAATTGATCCGGATCCTCGAAGTCGTTGCAGACATAGAGGTCGGGTGCGCCGTCGCCATTCACGTCGTAGAACCGCGCCGCCAGCGTGAAGAAGTCGGGCTCGGTGGTGACCGGACTGCCGTCCTCGTTCAGAAAACGCGGTCCGGTGATCGGCACGCGGGTAAAATGACCGTGGCCGTCATTGAGGAAGAACAGGTCCACTTCGGCGCGCTGCGACCGCGCAATGCCGCCGAGGTCCTTTCGTTCCTCGACGCGGTACTCCTGCTTCCATGGATCGACGACCTGGTACGTACCGTTGATCTTCTTCACCGTCTGGTCCATCGCGCGTGCCTGCGGCGAATAGGCATCGAGCGCATTGCGCCTTTTGTAGGTGGCGACGTAGAGGTCGAGGGTGCCGTTGCCATCCACGTCGGCGAGCGTAAGCGTGGTGACGGCATAGCCGCCCGTGAGACCGCTGCCAGCGGTGGCGTCGCGAAAGTGGCCCTTGCCGTCGTTCAGCCAGAGCTTGAGCGGTCCGCCGAGCGTGCCGCAGATGAGGTCGAGCGTTCCGTTGCCATCGACGTCGGCGAAGGCCGCGCCGGTGGTGGCCAGACCGCGCGTGTCGATGCCGCTGGTGGCAGTGACATCGGTGAAGTGGAAGTTGCCATCGTTGTGATAGAGTGCGGCCGGTCGTTCGACGGAGGCGAGGAAGACATCCGGCC
>JACMOE010000158.1 GCA_014378185.1 Gemmatimonadaceae bacterium
ATCCAGTCGGCGAAGTAGAGCGCGCCGTCGGGACCGAACTTCACGCCGGTGGCCTGGATGCCACTGACGACCACCTTGTCCTCGGCGAGCCGGAATCCGGCGCCCTGCGGGGCGAGCGTAAAGCCCTGGATGCTGGATCCGCTCGGCGTGCCGGTGAACACCGCGCCGAAGGAGTACCCGCGCCATGCGTCGTCGAGGGCGGTGCCGGGATTGTGGTCAAAGCCGGCGGGCCCTGCGTGCCAGTTGGCCAGCGGCGGCGTGATCCACGCGGCCTGTCCTGCCCAGCGCGGCTTCCACAGATTTTCGTCCATCCAGACCTTGTACGCGTTGTTGTCCGGATCCACGTACTTGCCGAATTGCCAGTTGATGCGCCAACCGCTGTCCATGCCATCCACGATGTACACCAGGCGCTCGAGCTCACCAGGATGGTCGCCATCGTTGTCAGGGCTGATCAGGTTGCCGTATTCATCGAACGCAAACTCTTCCGGATTACGGAGACCGGACGCGAATATCTCGGCATTGGTTCCGTCGAGATTTGCGCGAAGGATGACACCGCTGTGCGGGTTGTACAGTCGACGTCCTTCCCGATTGGTGATGTTGACGCCGAGGTCTCCTTCCTTCCAGTAGATGCGTCCGTCGGGGCCGATGAGCGGTCCGGACAGCCCGTGCCCGCCAAAGCCGATGTGCACGCCCGAGCCATGCGCGAGCGACTCCTTGGTGTCGATCACGCCATCGCCGTTCGTGTCGCGCAAGCGCCACAGGTCGGGCGACACGGTGAGGTAGAGGTCGTTCTTGTACGAAACGACGCCGTGCGCGACGTCCGTCACGAGGTCACTGAAGTCGCTCAGGATCAGCTGCGAAAAATCAGCGATGCCGTCTCCGTTGGTGTCCTCGACGCGGTACAGGCTTTCCTTGTGCGACGTGAGGTCGCGCCAATCGCGCGAGCCATCTCCATTCCAGTCCTTGAGCCACTTGTTCTCGGCGCTCTTCTCCGGCGCGAGAATCTTCTTGTAGAAGGCCCGCTTGTCCTCCACGTCGGTGAACGTGATGGACGGCACCATCCAGGCGGAGTGCCCGCGAATGTCGATCTCGTCGCGATTGGTGCGCGCCGTGCGCGTCACGAACATTCGTCCACGTTCGTCGAAGGCGATGCCGATGGGATCCGAGATGAGCGGCTCCGGCGCCCACAGGCTGAGCGCCAGGCCGGGCGCGAGCTGCACGGGTACGGAGTCTCGACCCGCCTTTGCGAGGCGCGCTGCGGAATCCGGGGAGAGTCGCACGATGGTGGGCGTGAATGCGGCAACCTGCTCCACCACGAGCGGCCGCGTCACACCGGTCACCGGTCGCGCCGCAACGTCGGGTGTCGGCGCAGAGGCGCACGCCGCGAGCAGCACGAGTGTGAGCACGGCTGGCAGGCGCGCAGGCACGACGGGAGTGACCGGCAGGAGGGAATTCATCGCAGGGGCGGGTGGTAAAGGGCTTCGGTGGCGTGCGCCAAATCGAATAGTCGCGACACCGTCTGGCAACCGGCACCTTCCATGGAACTGAATTCCAACGAGAACACTTCGAGAGTCATGCGTCCAATGCCTTCCCGCCTCGGTCCGGCCGTCGTTCTTGGCCTCGCGGCCTTCCTCGCGTTTCCCGCGCCCGTTGGCGGACAGGGCTATCCCTTCAGCCAGCGTGGCAGCGTGACGCAGGACGTCGCGCACACCACGGTCGCGGTGTCGTACGGCCGGCCCGTGGCGCGCGGGCGCGTCCTGTTCGGCCAACTCGTCCCATGGGACAGCCTCTGGCACCCTGGGGCGGATTCGGCAACCCGCGTGACGTTCAATCATGACGTGCTGCTGGAGGGTCATCCCATGAAGGCGGGCGAGTATTCGCTGTGGCTCATTCCGCGGGAGCACGCGCCCTGGACCGTCATCCTGAGCCATGCCGCCAGGGCATTCCACAAGCCGTATCCCGGTGTGGCACGCGAGGCGTTGCGGCTGGACGTCACGCCGGAATCGTTGTCGCACATGGAGTCCCTCGCCATCTATTTCCCTGTCGTGCTTCGCGACGAGGCGGTGCTCCGCATCCATTGGGGCTCCACGGGCGTGCCGATCCGCCTCAAGGCGCCGTACCGGCCGGAGTAGATGTCAACCCTGGCATGGCTGTTCGTCTTGTCGGTGCTGGGCGCGCCACTGGACCTCCTGGGATTCGACCGGTCCGCGCGTGGCAACGCCGTGCCGGCAGACTGGAAGGTTCGGCCGGTTCGTGGCCAGCGCGCACCCGATGCAGAAATCATCGGTGATGGCGGAACCGGGGCGGTGCTGCGGCTCTCCAGTGCGGGGCGCGCAGCGTGGTTCTATCGCGAGTTGTCGCCACCCCTGTCGCAAGCTGGTCATCTCCGCTGGTCGTGGCGCGCGGTCGAGATGCCCACGCGTTCCGACCTCCGCGACGAACGTGTTGACGACTCGCCCATTCGCGTGTACGTGGTGTTCGGCAAGCCGCGGCGATTCTTCGGGGGCGGCGAGCGCATCATCTTCTATTCCTATGGCAACGCGGAGCCCGTGGGGTATGCCGGAGCGAGTCATGTGAGCAGCAAGCTGCACGTCATTCGCGTGGATGGCGTGGCTGAGCGAGGCGCATGGCAGGAGCACGACGTCGATCCACTCGAGGACTATCGGCGCATCTGGCACGACGATCCACCTCCGGTCGCTGCCGTCGGCCTCATGCAGGACACGGATCAGACGCGCGAGCGGGCGGTCGCGGAAATTCGGCGGCTCGAGTGGCGGGTGCCTTGACGCTCCCTTTTTTGCTCTGTCGGGCGCGGAGAGTCCGAGAATCAAGTGACATCGACGTCGTCAGTCCGGATGCATCGTGGCCGAAGCGTGTTCGACATCGGTGGCTTTCTCATTGACTTCCAAGGACTTGCTGGGCAGGCGCGTGACGTCGTGACGGAGCGAGGGCTTCGCCCTCGGGTGCGCGAGCGAGTATTGCGCGAAGCTGTCCCTGTCCAACGCCCTTAATGCTCGTGCGAAGCGATCGGGCGTGCCTCCTCCATATTCTCGACGCGATCGATTCTGATCAGGACAGCGCCCTCGTTCTTCAGGTTTTTCAGACTTCATGACCAGAACGTGCCGGGACAAGGGAGGCAGCAGAGCCCAGGAGCACAGTGGTGCAACTGTCGGAGCTTCACAAGCGGCCCACTGAGCATCCGCGAGAGCTCACACCCCCGCATCCGCCGCCGGGGCAGCTGTGTCGCCGTTGTGTAGCGGGCGGGCATGCGGTGGGATGATGCGTCACGCGGTGGCGTGGTGTCCCTGCTGACGACCATGTCGCGTATGGTCGAACGATGCGTCTACTCGAGGCTGTGCATGCACGCGTCCGGTTGCGGCACCTGAGCCCGCGCACCGAACAGACGTATGCGGGTTGGGTGAAGCGATTTGTCCGGTATCATGGCTGCCGTCATCCGCGTGAGATGGGTGATCGCGAGATCGGACACCTCCTCACGTCACTGGCCGTGGACGCCAACGTCAGCGCGTCCACGCAGAATCAGGCGCTCTCCGCGCTGCTCTTCCTGTACCGCGAGGTGCTGGGCATTCCAGTGGCGGTGGGCGACGACACCGTGCGCGCCAAGCGAGGCCACCGGCTTCCCGAGGTGATGACGCGTGAAGAGGCGACCCGAATCATTGCCATGCTCCGCGGGACACCACACATCGTCGCACTGCTCCTGTACGGTTCAGGCCTCCGGTTGGAGGAGTGTCTCACTTTGCGCGTGAAGGACATCGA
>JACMOE010000159.1 GCA_014378185.1 Gemmatimonadaceae bacterium
GCCATCTACCTGGACGAGATCCGCAAGGCCAATCTGTACGACGAGATCTGGCAGGCGTTTGCCGTGCTGCTGCCCGTGCGCAGTGTAGGCGTCATGGGCGACGAGCGCACTTACGACAACGTCGGGGCGTTGCGCGCCGTCACCAGCACCGACGGCATGACGGCCGACTGGTTCCCCTTTCCCCATGACGTGATGGCGCGCATCAGCGACCGCATCATCCGTGAGGTGGACGGGATCAATCGCGTGGTGTACGACGTGAGTTCGAAGCCGCCGGCGACCATCGAGTGGGAGTAGGCGACGACGAGCGACGGGTGGCTGAGCGGCGTACCCTGGCCATGCGCGGGCCGGGTGCTGCCGGACTCACGCCTGCGCAGTCGCTTGCCGCGTCCAACCCGTGCCTCAACTGCGGTACGAACGTACAGTTGTCGTATTGTCCGGAATGCGGCCAGCATGAAATCGATTCCGATCCTACGCTACGAGAATTCCTTCACGAGCTCGCGGAGGAATTTCTTCATTGGGACGGCAAGCTGCTCGCGACGTTTCGCCTGCTCGTCATGCGGCCTGGCGCGTTGACATGCGAGTACCTCGACGGCCGGCGGATTCGATACATTTCCCCGCTGCGCCTGTACCTGACTTGCAGCCTCCTGTTCTTCTTCCTGGCCTCGGTCGTACCGCAGGAACGCATCGTCACGCGCCGGGGCGCTGCGGTCACCACGCGGGTCGGGCTGGTCAGTATCAGCGAGCCTGACAGTGTAGCGGCCCTCGCGTCGCTGGATTCACTCGCGACGCACCGCAAGTGGATCAGCCGCCTTTGGGGCACGCACTTCGGCGCGGCCATGCGCAATCGGGGCAAGCTGTCCGCTGACGTTGCCGCGTCGATTCCCAGGACGATGTTCGTGCTGGTGCCGCTCTTCGCCGCGTTGCTGATGCTGGCCTTTCGACGCACCCGGAAGCGGTTTCCACAGCACCTCGCCTTTGCGCTGCACGTGCATGCGGTGCTGTACCTGGCGCTGTCTGTCATGTTGATCCGCCGGGCAACCACCGTGATCCCTGCATATGTCGCGATTCAGGTGGTCTGCCTCGGCGCGATCGCCGTGTACTTCGTGCGCGCCATGCGGACGGTGTATGGCCTCAGCACCGCAGGTGCGATTGCACGGAGCGCCCTCGTGGCCGCAACCTACTTTGCGCTATTCTGCGTCGCGATGCTCGTCACGTTCAGCCTGATCGTGTTGCTCCAGTTCTGACCCGTCGGGCTGTCCAACTGTCAGACTGTCAGACCGTCAGACCGCGGTATCAGACGCCCTTCTCCTTCAACAGCTCGAGGAACTGACCCGGTTCCGTGAGGGCGAGAAGGCGCTGTGGCACGTCGGGCTCCTTGGAGAACTGCGCGATCTTGCCGAGCACCGGCAGGTACTGGTTGGATACCTCGAGCGGCGGCGCCACGATCAGGAAGAAGAAGTGCACCGGCTTCTCGTCGATGGCCTTGAAGTCCATGCCGTGCGGCTTTCGACCGAACGCGACGCGCAACTTGCTCACCACCAGCGAACGGCAGTGCGGAATCGCGATCCCGCGGCCAATGCCCGTGGAGCCCAGGTTCTCCCGGCGCTTCAGCATCTTGTACAGCATTCCCTCGGACTTCTCGTCGAGCTTGAGCAGGCCGATGAGCTCCTTGAGCACATCGTCCTTGGTATCGCCCTCGACGTCGAGCTTGATTGCATCTTCGCTGAAGAACTCGCGCAGTTCCATCTGGTCGGATCCGGTGCGTAGGCGGAGCGTGGGCCGCGGCTGGCGGCGCGTCATCGTGGTCGAACCGCGAAACGTACCCGAACGCGCGCAACCTTGTCAAACCAGTCGTTGCTCACCTTTCCGCGACCCGGTAACTTTCGATCATGAACCGGTTTCCGTTTCCGCTCGGCGTCGAGACCCCCCTCTATCTCGCGCCCATGGCCGGCGTGTCGGAGTCGCCGTTCCGGCAACTGTGCCACGAGCACGGCGCGGATGTGGTCGTCACCGAATTCCTGTCTGCCGAGGGCATTCGCCGCGAGAACGAGGCGACGCTGCACAAGCTGTCCTTCGGGCCCGGCGAGCGCCCCATCGGCGTCCAGATTTTCGGGGCGGATCCGGGGGCCATGGGTGAGGCGGCCCGCTTCGTCTCCGACGTATTCCAGCCCGAGTTCATCGACATCAACTTCGGATGCCCGGTGAAGAAGGTGGTGCGCCGCAACGGTGGTTCAGGCTGCCTTCGCGACCTCGATCTCGTGCAACAGGTCATTCGCGCCGTCGCGTCGGCCACCCACCTTCCGGTCACGTGCAAGATTCGCAGCGGCTGGAACGAGGAAATGCGCGATCCAGTCACCATCGGCCTGCGGTGCCAGGACGCCGGAGTGCGTGTGCTCGCCCTGCACCCGCGCACGCGGACGCAGATGTACACCGGCAGCGCACGTTGGGAGGAGATTGCCGCCGTCGTCGCGGCGCTCGACATCCCCGTGCTCGGCAACGGCGACATCAAGACCGCCGAGGATGCGGTGCGCATGCACGAGCAGACCGGATGCGCGGGCATCATGATCGCGCGCGGCTCGTACGGGCAGCCGTGGATCTTCAACCAGGTGAAGGACCTCATGGCCGGACGCGAAAAGCGCCCGGCACCCCCGGTGGCGGAGCGGTTCGCCATCGCGCTGGATCACGCGCGCAAGGTGGTGGCGTACGAAACCGACCCGCGCGGCGCCGCCATCGAGTCCCGCAAGCATCTCGGCTGGTACGCTCGTGGACTGCATGGCGGGGCAGAGCTGCGCAAGAAACTCTACGCCGTCACGTCGTTCGGCGAGGTCGAAGGCGTGTTCGCGGATTATCTCGCGCATGCCGAGCGCTACGCGGAATCGGGCGACGCGGATCGCCATGCGCTCGAGGCGGACGCCGCATGAGGCGCGAGCGGGTGCGCGACCTGCTCACCCGTGTTGCCGATGGCTCGACGCCGGTGGAGCATGCCCTCGACGCGCTGGCCACGGAACCCGAGGAGTCGCTCGGTTTCGCCACCCTCGATCATCACCGCGCCCTCCGCCAGGGATTTCCAGAAGTGGTGTACGGCGGTGGCAAGACCGTGCACCAGGTGGTGGCCATCGCGCAACGCATCGCGGAACATGGCGACGGCGGCCTGGTCTCGCGCGGGGGATCGGACGCCGTGGCTCCCCTGCTGGATGCGTTGCCGGGCCTCGAGTACAATGCCGTGGCGGGGACCTGCTACCTGCGCTCCCCAGCGCCCCCAGCGCTCGCGCTGCAATCCCTGCTCATCATTACGGCGGGCACCAGTGACCTGCCGGTCGCGGAAGAGGCCGCGGTCACGGCGGGTGCCATGGCCTGTCCCGTTGAGCGACTCACGGATGTCGGCGTCGCCGGCATTCACCGGTTGCTTGCGCGCCGCGACGTCATCAACGCCGCTGGCGTGATCGTCGTCGTCGCCGGCATGGATGGGGCGCTCGCGTCCGTGGTGGGCGGATTGGCCCGCGTGCCAGTCATTGCAGTACCCACGAGCGTCGGATATGGCGCGGCATTTGGTGGCATCGCGCCCTTGCTGACCATGCTCAACAGTTGCGCGGCCGGTGTCACCGTGGTCAACATCGACAACGGTTTTGGCGCGGCAGTCGCCGCGGCGCGCATCCTTCACCGCTGACGCTGGACATGCTGCTCGTCGCGACCATCGCGCTTGCCGTTGTTGCACTCGTCGCTGCCGGCTCTGCCCTTCGGCAGTCACGCCGCTCGCGCATGGAACTCCGTGCTGCCCACGCTCGGCTGGCGCGCATCGATGCCGACCTGCCTGCTCCCGATGACCAGGGTGGGGTGGGCGCCGAGGCCCTGCGTCGCGACGTGCGTGTGTCGTTCGAGGCGCGCGAGATGGAGCACGACCAGGCGTTGCTTGCGAGCCTCCTGGCTGATTTCCGGGATTTGGCGGGAGCGGAGGAGGCGATCCTGTGGCGTTGGGACGCGGATCGTGACTCGCTGTCGCCTGCGGTGTGGTCCGGCGCCACGCCTCGGCCGGCGCATTTCAACCTGACCGAGTGGGGCCCGCTGGTGCAGTGGTCGGCGGAGACCAGTGTGGTGCAGACCGTGGGGCAGGAGGACCTGGCCTACGTCGCGGCCGCGTGCGTACGGCACGATGAGTCGCTGCTGGGTGTCCTGAGCCTGACGCATACGGGTGGACTGGGGCTTCCTCGGCCGGCGCTGAAGGAATGGATGCCTCGTCTCGCCGATCAGCTCGCGACCTTTCACGATCTGCTCGATGTGCGTCGCCGCTATGGGCGCCACATGCGCCAGAGTCAGGCGCTCCTGGACGCCGTCCAGCGGCTGCAGGGGGATCGTGGTGGCGAGGGGCTGGCGCGCGCGCTGTGCGAAACCGCGCTCGACGTCTCCGGTGCACGGGGCGCGGTGCTGGTGCGCTGGGATGGTGAGTCCGAGGTGGGCGAGGTGCATTTCGCGACGGAGGGCACGGGGCTGCGTGCGCCGACGCCGCTGGACAGCTCCAGCGTGGTGGCCGAGGTCTGCCGCAGCGGCAAGCTCCACGTGCTGGAGGATTCCCGTGGCGCTGCGTCCGCGCAGGCGCTGTACGGGGCTGCCCGGGTGATTCGGGAGCCGGGGTCAGTCGCCATCATCCCGATCGCCAGGGAAGGGCGCGTGCTCGGTGCGCTGGTGCTGGAGGCGGACGAGGTCGGTGCGCTCACGACGGAAGACACGCGCCCTCTGACGGTGCTCGGTGCGGTCGTGGCCAGTTCGCTGGAAATCACGTGGCAGTTTGCGGAGGTTGATCGCCGGGCGCGAACGGACGCGCTCACGGGTCTCTGGAACCGGATGCATTTTGGCGAGCAGCTCACGCGGACCCTGGCGGAAGCTGACCGGTACAATCACCCCGTGTCGCTGGTGTTGATGGACATCGATCATTTCAAGAAGGTGAACGACACCTGGGGGCACGAGGCAGGGGACTCGGTGCTGAAGCAGGTGGCTCGGGTGCTGCAGGACGGCGTGCGGACGGTGGATATCTGCGTGCGGTACGGGGGCGAGGAGATCGCGATGCTGCTGGCCCAGACGGACAGTGTGCATGCGGTGGAGGTGGCGGAGCGGTTGCGCAGCCGGATCGCCGCAACGCCCGTGAAGCACGGTGCGGTGGAGATCAAGGTGACGGCGTCGTTCGGTGTGGCGACGTATCCGGAAACGGTGCGTGTGCGCGACCAGCTGTTTCCGTCGGCGGACAAGGCGCTGTACATTGCCAAGCACGACGGGAGAAACTGCGTGAGGGCGAAGCCTGCAACCAAAGGCAGGACAGCGAGTTGAGCCGCCGTTGGCGGATGGGGTGAGGGAGGGCTGGTGGGTTGACGCGGGGGCCGTGTCGCGCTACATTCGTATGTGAAGGGGGCGACTGGCTTCGACGGGACTGGTGCAGCTGTGGGCGCGTGCCGAGGTCTTCGGGCACCTCGTTAAACACTCGGAAAAACTCCAACTGCGAACAACAACTTCGCCCTTGCCGCTTAACTTTTAGTTAGGCCTGCAAGTGCCCTTGAGGAAGCCCGCCCGGGGCGGCTTCATGGGTAACGCAAATCTGGGCTAGCTCCGACGTACGCCTTCGGCGGCGGAGCAAAACAAAGAGGGCTTATCCTGCGGTGGGCTGCCCACTGGCCAGCTGTAGGAGACATCAATCAGAGGGATACGCACGTAGTGCTTGTAGTCGATCTAGCTTCGGACCGGGGTTCGATTCCCCGCGCCTCCACTTCGAGAAAGTCTTTTTAGAGCTGACGGCGTCCATTTTGGGCGCCGTTTTGCTTTTCTCACAGGGAGAGTTCGTCA
>JACMOE010000160.1 GCA_014378185.1 Gemmatimonadaceae bacterium
CAGAAGGCAGCATGATGGGGACCCGGACCCGATAAGCGCGGGGACCGCGGGAGACGCCGCACTGTGGGGCGGATCGATCGCGGCGGTGGGGATGGCGGCGAACCCGCACGGAGCCCATCCGGAGTCCTTCGGACTTCGCATAAGTGCGCCGGTCGAGCCGCCGACCGGCGCACTTTCACGCAAATAATCACGGCCATTCAGCCACGGAAGAATTTTTGACGATGCGCGCTCGCCGCTGCTTCACGAATTTGCAATCAACGCGCGGAACGCTGCCGCCAAGCTAATTCCGCACTGACAAGGGGTGTTATGTAAAACCGGGTGTGAGTTCCCCTAGGATTTCTGGCTCGCCTGCTGCGCCTCGGCGAGGAACGTCGTCATCCGGTCACCCAGCGTAGCAGGTGCGAACGAGGTGGCCTTGGTTGGCCAGCGCGCCCTTACCAAGGTCGCGAGTTCGCTTCGCGCGGTCGCGAGGTTTCTCCCGGCACTGTGCAGTTGTCTCCGTCTCTCGTGACGCCGGTTCTCGTCGTCTTTCAAGACCTCGTCGATGCGCGCGTTGACCGCATAGACAGAGCTCCGGACAGTCGCGCATGCCGTACTTGCATGGCGGGACGGGTAAAGAGAACCCGCTGCGCCACTGAACATGCTGTTACTGCTCGGCGGAGTGTCGATCGGATCTGCTCCACAGCAACGGAATGCGACGAAACGGGTAGCTCGCGAAAGACCTGGACCATTTTCGCCGCCCTGCTACCGCGCAGCGCGAACTCGATTGGCCAGGCAGAGTCGACCAGCGCGTCCAGTCATTCGGAAACGAAGTCTAGCGAGTGCTTCGCGAGGTGCCCAGCGGCCTCGCCAGCGGAGTCCTGATCGGCTTCCCGCTGGACACGGACGTAGCGAAATCCCGCGATTATTGTCGCCACGGCCGCCACGGCCTGGACGGGCCCGATCCAGTCACTTGAACTCCACGCGACCGACATTGTCCGGACCTCAGGTTGTAGCTGCAACTGGCGCCCTAGCCACTACCACGAGTTTGCCAACTGCAGTCTCAACGACGAGGACTAAGCAGCCGCAGGGAGGGGGACTTGACGGCGCGCCTCCGCGGCAGCGACAAGATGGATACGCCTTGATTCGCGGCCGGGGACGGTCGCCACTCAAGACGCGACAGGGCCACCCCGGGGACGGGACCGCGGCCCTGCTCCCACCGGGGACGGGCGGAGCTTCGCAACGCGCGATCGCGAGCGACACAGGGCGCGACGCATTCAACTTGAGACATCGCCAGGGGCCCGGGCTCGGCCAGCTATCGCGTCGAACCGTTCGCCCCGTCACGGGGGAAACCATGAGAACAGTTATTTCACCGGTCAACGGGGGCCAAGCCGCCGCGACTTACCAACTTCTTCCACCCGGCGAGTTGAGGCCGGCAAGGCGAAACGCCCGCACGCATAGCGAGGCGCAGGTCGCGGCCATCGTCGAGAGCCTTCGTGCGTTCGGCGCGATCAACCCGGTCGTGGTCGACAGGCAAAAGCGGATAGTGGCCGGCCACGCCCGCTGGGAGGCGGCGAAAAGGCTCGGCCTCGATGCCGTGCCAGTCTTGCTGGTCGAGCACCTCGGCGAGGACGAACTGCGGCTCTATGCCATCGCCGACAACCGGCTCGCCGAGCGCGCCGGGTGGGACGAGTCGAT
The DNA here is from genome assembly GCA_014378185.1 of Gemmatimonadaceae bacterium. Classification (GTDB taxonomy): domain Bacteria; phylum Gemmatimonadota; class Gemmatimonadetes; order Gemmatimonadales; family Gemmatimonadaceae; genus AG11. Next base: position 1,678 of record JACMOE010000160.1, read on the forward strand.
CCTCGCGATCGAGTTCTCGGAACTCGAAATTGCCTGTCCCGAGCTAAGCTTGTCGCTCTCGGGTTTCGACCTTCCGCGGATCGAGTGGTTGTGCGCTGGAGCGACGCAAGAAAAGTGGACCGACCTCGACAAGGAGGTCGAAGTACCGGCCCGCGCCCCGGTTACCCTCCCGGGTGACCTATGGCTTCTGGGTGAACAACACCGGCTGTTGTGCGGCGACAGCAGCAGCCAGAGCGACGTCCGGCGGGTCATGGGTGATGACCTCGCCAGCGTGGTCGCCACTGACCCCCCGTACAACCTGCCCGCGAAGGACTACTCCGGAAAGGGGAAGAACAAGCACGCCGACTTCGCGATGGGTGCCGGCGAAATGTCGCGCGACGCTTTCACCGCCTTCCTTGCAAGCGCCGTTGGCGCGGCTCTTCCCTCCCTCAAGCCAGGCGCGCTGCTCTACGCCTTCATGGACTGGAAACACGTTCGCGAACTAATCGCTGCCGGGGACGCGAATGGCCTTGAACTGCTGAATATCTGCGTGTGGGACAAGGGAAAGGGGGGCATGGGAGCGTTCTACCGTAGCGCGCACGAATTGATCTGCCTGTTCAAGCACGGCACAGCCCCGCACAAGAACAGGGTACAACTGGGTCGGCACGGGCGCGATCGTACGAACATCTGGCGATACGCCGGCATGAACAGCTTTGGGGGCGGGCGTGACCGGGCGCTTGCAATGCATGCGACCGTCAAGCCCGTGCAGATGATTTGCGACCTGCTGATCGACTCGTCCGAACGCGGCGAAATCGTGTTTGACGGGTTCGGCGGCTCGGGCACGACGTTGATCGCTGCTGAGAAAACGGGCCGCAGCTGCCGTCTCGTCGAGCTCGACACCCGGTACTGCGACACCATCGTCAACCGCTTCCAATGTGCGTTCTGCCACCAGGTCGTCCATGCCGAGCTCGGTCTCACTTTCGCTGAGGTCGCCGTCCTTCGAGCGCGAGCAGAGAAGGAGCCGGGCAATGGCCGATGATGATCCTGGAACCTATAAGGTGGGCTACCAGCGCCCGCCCGAGGGATCGCAATTCCGCAAGGGCCAGTCTGGCAACCCCGGCGGTCGTCCCGCGAAGTCACACACGGCTTCGAGTATCGTACGCAGAGTCTGCGACGAGCGAATTCGGGCAACGATAAATGGTAAGGAGCAGAATATTACATCCCTCGAGGCTGCATTGCGCAAGGTCCTCAACACGGTGATGACAAAAGGCAATGTCCTTGATCTGGAGCGGTTCCTCCGTCTCTCCGACAAGTATGGCGGGCCACCCGCGGATGATCGCATGGCTCAGGCCAGGGCCGAGGGCGACAAGGTAATCCAGAGAATGTTCGAGATCTTGGACCGCACGGTAGAGGACGACGGGACGACTGTGTCACGAGAATCCGACGCAGACGAAAGCGGGGACAAAGGCGGCGGGTGACGGAGTTCCTACTGGCCGACGGCACCGTACCTCGCCAGGCTGCTTGCGGTGGCGGCGTGCTTCAAGTCCCGTGGAGTCAATGGAACGCGCAAAAGAAGGAGAAAGACGATGAAGAAAAATGATCCCAAGGGCGCCACCACGGCGAGCCCGTCGGCGGCGCAAATCATGCGTGAACTGGACTCCGCGACGATCGAGGTCGGCGGAGAACAGATCAGCACGCGCGAAGGCGAGATCCGATTGCTCTACGTCAAGGCGTTGAAGGGAAATGTGGCAGCTTCGAAGGAATTGCAGCGGATCCGTGATCGTACTGGCGCCGAAGCACCGCCGCGCCGGTATGGAGTTCTCGTGGTTCCGGCGCCCTTGGGACTGGAGGAGTTCACGAAGATGGCCTACGAGCAGCAGAGGCAATTCCGCGAGAATCCGAACGGCCCGGCCGACTTCAAAGGGCAGGCTGCTAGCCCGAGCTCGCTCTCAATCAGGCGGCGAACGGTCGCAGCCAATCGGTCGAGGCGCTGGCGCTCGTCGTCTTGCGGCTCGTATGGGCTCGCCGTCCGCCAGCGGCGGTGCTCGATGAACAGCGTCGTCCACGCCTCGCCGAGATCCTGCGCGGGAGTGGAGGCACTAGGCCAGCCCGCGTGCGTCTCGAGCCAGTCGTTGAAATCGGGCACGCACAGCTGCTCGATTACACGGTAGCCGTCGATCAGGTGGGCAAGCTCGACCGAGTCTTCCCATCCGGTAACCCCGAGACTCTCATGGACGCGCGACCTCCATTCCAGCCCAAACCGCTCTCGCAGCTGGGCAAGGACATGGCTCGTGGCGGGTGAGCGGGCCGGACCGAACAGGCGGTCAGCAAGGGCGTCGAGGCTGGCCACCTTGTCGAACCGAGACTTCGCGACATCGCGATGGCCGATCCGCTGCGTTTTCTGCAGGTTCATGTTGGCCTTGCTGTGGCGCGTGATCGAGTTGCCGATGTCGGGCAGCGGTTCGGCCGGCTCACCTCCGAACCAGCGGTACTCGACGACCTTCAAGGTCGCCGGGTCGTAGGTCATCCACACGACGCAGCCCGAAGGCTGCGACCGCAGCCGGACATTGATGCTGACATTGCTGCGCTTGCCGCCAAGGATCATGGCTTTGAGCTGGACATGGCGGAGCACGCCGGCTGCCTGGAACACGACGTCGTGGCCATGACCGTCGAACTCGCCGCGCATGACGTCCATTTCGACCCCGCGTCGGAGCATCAGCTCGGCGAGGTCGGACACCAGCCGGTGCTCGAGCAGCCTCTCCCGCTGGGTCGAGAGCGCGGGGCCGGTCACGTCGCACGATGCGATCTGATCTGAAAAGTAACTCATCGACGACAGCCAATGCTTGGGGCGCCGCGCCAGTCAACGACAAATGTCACTTATCGTCTGTAGATCGATGGTCGACACGAGCGTCTTTGCCGGAGCGTGGATATTCGCAGGCGCCTCGGGTCAAACCTAAAGCGGCTTCGCCTTGAGAA
>JACMOE010000161.1 GCA_014378185.1 Gemmatimonadaceae bacterium
AGGCCCGTCGCATGCCACGGCCGCATTCTCCTTCGATGTGGCATTCGACCTCGACGCCAGCAACCGCACGGTCGTGATGCCCGTGCGTACCCTGGGGGGCGCGCTCGCCGGTACGCTCAAGCGGGTCGGCCTGCAGGTTGTGCCCGGTACCTTCGCGTCGGTGCTCGAGGTGCCGGCGACGGGGTACGACACCCTCGGCGTGAAGACGGTCGCTCCCGGTGTTGTGCTGGCGGTGGAGCTCCAGGACGGTACGGCCTGTTACAGCAGCTACAACCTCACCGTCATCACGTCGCAGATCATCTACGCCAAGCTGGTGGTGGACAGCGTCGATGCAGCAACCCGTCGCATCTTCACGCGCAGCGTGGTGGATCCCAACTGCGGCTATCGCGGTGTCGTGCCGGATTCGGTGCCGAAGCGCTGATGCATGACGCCCGGTTGATCCGCGAACGCCTCGACGACCTGCGTGAGGCGATGCGGCGTCGCGGGGTGCTCGGCCAATTGGCCCCGCAACTTGACCGGTGCGAAGGACTCGATCGCGAGCGGCGACTGCTCATCCAGGCCGTTGAAGAGCGAAAGGCCGCCCGCAACGCCAGTTCGCAGGACGTCGCGCGCCGGAAAAAGGCTGGTGAGGACGCCGCCGACCTCATTGCGCACGGCCGGGCGATGGGCGAGGAGATCGCTCGCCTGGATGTCGAGCTCGCCGCGGCGGAGCAGGCGCTCGACGCCATCGTGATGCAGGTGCCGAACGTCACGCTCGCCGACGTGCCGGAGGGGGACGAAACGCACAACGTCGTGGTACGCACCTGGGGTACGCCGCGGTCGTCCGATGGGGTGAAGCCGCACTGGGACATCGCGGCGGCCCAGGGGCTGTTCGACACCGAGCGCGGGGCCAAGGTCAGCGGGTCGGGCTTCGTGTTCTTCCGCGGCAAGGGAGCCCGCCTCGTACGCGGGCTGATGAATTTCTTCCTCGATTCCCACGTGGATCACCACGGTTACGAGGAAGTCTGGGCGCCGCTGCTCGTCAATCGCGCGAGCATGACGGGCACGGGCCAGCTGCCGAAAATGGAAGACGACGCCTACCGGATTGGGGGCGACGACCTCTTCCTCATTCCCACCGCGGAAGTGCCGGTCACCAACCTGTATCGCGACGAGATTCTCGACGCGGGTGTCCTTCCGAAGGCCTTCTGCGCCTACACACCCTGCTTCCGTCGCGAAGCCGGCGCGGCGGGCAAGGACACGCGCGGCATCCTCCGCATGCATCAATTCGACAAGGTCGAGCTCGTGCGGTACTGCGCACCCGAAGATTCGGAGGCGCAGCTGCAACTGCTGCTCGGCCACGCTGAAGCCATGCTGCAGCAGCTCGAGATTCCGTATCGCGTCACGATGCTCGCGGCTGGTGATACGGGTTTTTCCAGCGCGAAGACCTACGATCTGGAAGCATGGGCGCCCGGCGTGGGGGCATGGCTCGAGGTGAGCTCGTGCAGCACGTTCACCGACTTCCAGGCCCGGCGTGCGAACATCCGGTATCGTCCGGCCAAGGGCGAGAAGCCGCGCTTCGTCCACACGCTGAACGGATCGGGGTTGGCCTTTCCGCGCACGATTGCCTGCATCCTGGAGAATCATCAGCAGCCGGACGGCAGCGTCGTCGTCCCCCAGGTCCTGCGGCGGTATGTAGGGACCGACCGGCTCGCGTAGGACAATGCGCCGGGGACTGCCCGAGCTGGTCGTCGCCGTCCTCCTTGCGGTCCTGCTGTCGTCGTACGTGCTCTTCACGCGCCAGGTCGTTCGTGACCTGCGCGCCGAAGGCAAGCGGACCACGGAGATGTACGCGCGCGTCTACCGCGGCCAGATCGATACCACGGAAACCGCGTCGACGCAGGCGCTCCTGGACCTCTCGAAGAGCATTCGGGAGCAGGGCGTGTCGCTCATCGTCACCGATCGCACCGGAAAGCCCGGGCCCAGCGCCAATATCCCCGCGGACGTCGCGGGCGACGACACTCGGTTGCGTGCCTTCGCGCACGAACTCGACCTCGAGAATCCGCCGGTGGTGGACTCGCTCGTGGGTGAGATCCACTACGGCAATCCGCCCATCATCCGCTGGCTGCGCATCATTCCCGCGTTGCAGGCATTGAGCGCATTCGTGCTGTTGCTGGCCGCCGTCTACATCGTGCGCACCAGAGGAAATGCGGAGCGCGAGCGCGTGTGGGCGGGGATGGCGCGCGAGTCGGCACACCAGCTCGGTACCCCGCTGTCGAGCCTCAGCGGGTGGATCGAGCTGCTGGAGGAACGCGGCACCGATGCGGGCACCCAGTCCGCGCTCGATCAGATGCGCACGGATCTCGTGCGCCTCGATCGAGTGGCGCACCGGTTCGAGCGCATCGGTCGCGAGCCGCGTCGCGACACGGTGGACGTCGCCGAACTCGTTGATCGGCTCGGCAATTATTTCCGCCAGCGCGTGCCGACCCTCAAGCACGCCGTCTCCATCGACATTCTCGCGCCAGACGAACCGTTCACGGTGCTCGGCGATGCGGTGCTGCTGGAGTGGTCGCTCGAGGTCCTCGTGAAGAACGCCGTCGATGCGCTCGCGGGTCGGAGTGGCCGGATTGCCCTCGCAACCGTGCATCGGCCCGAAGGCGGCGCGCGCATCACGGTGAGTGATGATGGGCCCGGCATCCCGCGTGAGGTACGTGGCCGGATATTCGACCCGGGCTTTTCCACCAAGAAGGCGGGCTGGGGGATCGGCCTGTCGCTGGCGCGCCGCATCGTGGAGGAGAATCACGGGGGTACGTTGCGACTGCTCCCCACCGATCGCGGGGCGACGTTCGAGATTATCTTGCCATGATGGCCATTGCGACTGACGATACGCTGCTGCAGGGACTCAACCCGGCGCAGCGCGAAGCGGTGCTGCACGTCACGGGACCGCTCCTCGTCCTCGCGGGCGCGGGCTCCGGCAAGACCCGCGTGCTCACCACCCGCCTCGCCCGACTCATCGATCACGACGGCGTGGATCCCAGCCGGATCCTCGCGGTCACATTCACCAACAAGGCGGCCGGCGAGATGAAGCACCGCATCGGGTCGCTGCTCGGCCGCGCTCCGATCGGCATGTGGGTCGGAACGTTTCACGCCATCGGCGCGCGCATGCTGCGCGCCGCACCGCACCTCGTGGGTCGCACGCCGTCGTTCACGATCTATGACCAGGACGATGCGCAGGCCATCGTGAAGCGCATCATGGAGCGCCACGCGCTCAGCACCAAGCAGTTCACGCCTCGCGGCGTGCACGCCGCGATCTCGGACGCCAAGAACTCGCTCGTGATGCCGGATGAGTACGCGAACCTCGCCATGGACCCGTTCGCCCGCGCCATCGCGAAAGTCTATCCTGATTACGGCGTGGAGTTGCGCAACGCCAACGCCGTGGACTTCGACGACCTGCTGCTCCTTCCGGTGCAGATGCTGGCTCAGCATCCCCGTGAGCTGGAGAAGTACCAGCGGCGCTTTCAGTACGTGCTCGTGGATGAATATCAGGACACCAACCGTGCGCAGTACCAGCTCGTGAAGCACCTGGCGGGCGGGCACGGCAATCTCTGCGTCGTGGGCGACGACGACCAGTCCATCTATGGCTGGCGCGGCGCCGACATCCGGAACATCCTCGACTTCAAGAAGGATTTCACCGAGGCGCACGTCGTCCGGCTCGAGGAGAACTATCGCAGCACGCCGGAAGTGCTGGACCTCGCGAACGTCGTCATCAGCGCCAACACGGGTCGCATGGGCAAGACCCTGCGCCCAACACGCGGCAGCGGCGAGCGCGTCACGGCGGCGCGGTGCCTGGATGAGCGCGACGAGGCGGACTACGTGGTGGAGCGCATCACCGAGCGGCGCGCGCAGGCCGGCGGTAGCCTGCGTGACTTCGCCATCGTGTACCGCACCAATGCGCAGAGCCGCGCGCTGGAGGAGGCGCTGCGGAAGCGCACCGTGCCGTATCGGCTCGTGGGGTCGGTGCGCTTCTACGATCGCCGCGAGGTGCGCGACCTGATG
>JACMOE010000162.1 GCA_014378185.1 Gemmatimonadaceae bacterium
CCGACTCAGCGGTACGCGCCATCTTCACCGGGCGAGGGCTGAGTGGCGGGGTACCGTTCGGACCCGCGCGCTGGAATGCCGACGGCAACAGTTACACGACGCTCGAGCGGTCCGCGGACGGGGCGGAGATTGTCGAGTACGATGCGGCGACCGGGCAGCGGCGCGTGCGCGTGACGTCGAAGCAACTGCAGCCCGCCGGTGCGGCGGCGCCGCTCGACATCGACGACTACGCATGGTCGAACGACGGCAAGCGATTGCTCGTTTTCACGAATACGCGCAAGGTGTGGCGACAGAACACGCGGGGCGATTACTGGGTGCTGGACCTGGCGACGTCCACGCTGCACAAGGTTGGCAGCGGCGCGCCGGAGGCGACGCTGATGTTCGCCAAGTTCTCGCCTGACGACGGCACCGTGGGCTATGTGCGCGGCGGCGAGATCTACGTCGAGCCGGCGATGGGTGGCAAGGCGACGCGACTCACGCACGATGCGACGCGGAAAGTCGTGAACGGCATGACTGACTGGGTCTATGAAGAGGAGTTCGACCTTCGCGACGGGTTCCGCTGGAGTCCCGACAGCCGGTCCATCGCGTTCTGGCAATTCGACATGACGGGCATTCGCGACTACCTGCTCATCAACGACACTGATTCACTGTATCCGTTCACGGTGCCTGTGCAGTATCCCAAGGCGGGTACCACGAATTCCGCGGTGCGGCTCGGCGTCATTCGCGTGGATGGACGTGGCACGCCGACATGGGCGCGCCTCGAGGGCGATTCACGGCAGCACTACATCCCGCGCGCCGAGTGGGCGGGCAAGGACGAGTTGGTGGTGCAGTACATGGACCGGGCGCAGCATCACGACTGGGTAACGCTCGTGAATGCCCACACGGGTGCAGCGCGCGTGGTGCTCGCGGAGAGCGACAGCGCGTGGGTGGACGTGGTGGATGACGTACGCTGGATGAAGGGCGACAAGAGCTTTCTCTGGGTGAGCGAGCGCGACGGATGGCGTCATGTCTACCTGGCGCCGCGCGATGGTGGTACGCCGCGTCTCCTGACGCCGGGCGCGTACGATGTCGTGAGTGTGGCGGCGGTGGATGAAGCTGGTGGATGGCTCTACATGATTGCCTCGCCGGACAATGCGACCCAGCGGTACCTGTATCGCGTCTCGCTCAGTGCCCCGGGCGCGCCGGAGCGTGTGTCGCCGTCGGATGCGCCGGGCACCCACAGCTACGACATTTCGCCGAATGCCCACTGGGCATTCCATTCCTTCTCGAGTGCAGCGCGACCACGCGTGACGAACCTTGTGTCGCTTCCGACGCACGCGACGGTACGTGAGCTGGGCCGCGGCGCGGCGCCCGCGTCGCTTGCGGCATCCCCGACGGAGTTCTTCAAGGTCGCCATTGCGGGTGGCGTGACGCTCGACGGATGGATGATCAAGCCGCGCGACTTCGACGCGACGAAGAAGTATCCCGTGCTGGTGCATGTGTATGGAGAACGGGCTGCGCAAACGGTACTCGACCGATGGGGCGGCGCGGAAGACCAGTGGTATCGCATGATTGCGGACCGAGGCTACATCGTGCTGAGCGTGGACACGCGCGGCACGCCGGGCCCCAGGGGCCGAGATTGGCGCAAGGTGATCTATGGCAGCATCGGCACGATCGGCAGCCGAGAAGAGGCGGATGCGGTGCGCGCGCTCACGCGCACCAGACCGTACCTCGATGCGAATCGGGTGGCGATCTGGGGCTGGAGCGGCGGCGGATCGAGCACGTTGAACGCCATGTTCCGGTATCCCGACGTCTACTCGATGGGAATGGCAGTGGCGCCGGTGGCGGACCAGCACCTCTACGACACCATCTACCAGGAACGGTACGTCGGGCTGGTGCCGGACAACCCGCAGGGCTACGTGAACGGATCGCCCATCACCTACGCGGCGGGGCTGAAGGGCAAGCTGCTGATCGTGCACGGGTCGGGCGACGACAACGTGCACTACCAGGGCACCGAAAAGTTGGTGAACCGCCTGGTGGAGCTGGGCAAGCAGTTCGACATGATGGTCTATCCCAACCGAACGCACTGCATCTGCGAGGGCGAGGGCACCACCGTGCACGTGTATTCGTTGCTCACGCGCTATCTGTTCACGAACCTGCCCGGCGGCGGACGGTGATGCGCGCCACGGCGACGGAACCGCCAATGGGCAATATCGTCCCACTGCGACGACAGACACTCACGGGCATGACGCTCGAAGCGTTGCGTGAGCGCATCCTGCGGGGCGTCTTTCCGGAAGGTGAGCCGCTGCGCCAGGATGCGATTGCCGAGGAGCTCGGCGTGAGCCGCATTCCCGTGCGTGAGGCGTTGCGGCAACTCGAGGCGGAAGGGCTGGTGATCTTTCATCCGCATCGCGGCGCCGTGGTGACCACGCTCTCGCTGGACGAGATCAGGGAACTGTTTGAGCTGCGAGCCGACATTGAAAGTGACCTGCTGGGGCGGTCCATTCCATTGATGCAGCCAGCGGACCACCGCTCGGCGACGGAGATTCTCGATGCGTACGAGACCGCGCTGCACACGGGGAAGGTGGCGGCATGGGGAGAACTCAACTGGCGATTCCATTCGGCACTCTACGCTCCGTCAAATCGGCAGTTTACCCTGGGAATCCTGGGCAAGCTGCACCAGCAGAGTGACCGCTACCTGCGCATGCAGTTGTCGCTCACGCACGGTGAATCACGTGCACGCTCCGAACATCGCGCGATCCTTGCGGCGGTGCGGAAGCGCGATATCGTCAAGGCGCCCGCGTTGATGCGTGCGCACATCCTGGAAGCTGGCCGGTCGTTGGTGTCGTTCCTCGAGGCCCATCGCGGCGCGCAACCACCTCGCGTGCGCGCCGGCGCGAAGGTGGCATCGTCGTGAGCGCTACCAGCATGCCGGCAACCATTCGCGTCGTGGATTCGCACACGGAGGGAGAACCGACGCGCGTTGTCGTGGACGGATGGCCGCAGCCACAGGGCGCGACGATGGCCGAGCGGAGGGACGATCTGCGCGCGCGGTACGATGATTTGCGACGCGCCGTGGTGTGCGAACCTCGTGGCCACGATGCGATTGTCGGCGCGCTGCTGACGCCTCCCGTGCATCCCGGATCCGTGGCGGGCATCGTGTTCTTCAACAACGGCACGTACCTCGGGATGTGCGGGCACGGACTCATTGGCGTGGTGCGCACGCTGGAGCACCTGGGCCGGTTGTCTCCCTGTGTGGCACGGTTCGATACTCCGGTTGGCACCGTGCGCGCAGAACTCAGCGCTGATGGCACGGTCACCATCGAGAACGTTCCGTCCCACCTTCATGCGCGCGACGTCGTGGTCGAGGTGCGGGGGTACGGAGCGGTACGCGGAGATGTTGCGTGGGGGGGCAACTGGTTCTTCATCACGCACGCCGATGCCGTGCCGGTGGACATGGCCCACCTCGCCGAGCTGAACCGATTCACGCACGCAATTCAGGACGCCATCACGGCGCAGGGCGTCACGGGCGCTGACGGCGGCGAGATCGACCACATCGAGATCTCCGCCGCTCCGACGCGGCCCGATGCGGATGGCCTGAACTTCGTGCTCTGCTCAGGCGGGGAGTATGATCGATCGCCGTGTGGCACGGGCACGTCGGCGACGATGGCGGCGCTGCACGCGCGCGGTAAACTCGCCCTTGGCCAGGAGTGGCGACAGGAGGGGATCGCCGGAGGATTGTTCACTGGATGGCTCACTGCGGGCGCCGACGGAACGGTCGTGCCGCACGTGCGCGGTACCGCTTTCATCACGAGCGAAGCGACACTGCATTTCGACCCGCGCGACCCGTTTCGAGACGGGATTCCCACTGCGGTTGCGCAGCGCACGTGACACGCACGCAGCGGTGGGATGCCATCGTCATTGGCGCGGGAATCGTGGGTGCCGCGTGTGCGCGAGCGCTGGCGATGGACGGCTTGGCCGTGCTCGTGCTGGAGAGCGGGTTCACCGGCGGGAGCACGACCGCGGCGGCAATGGGCCATCTCGTGGCCATGGACGATTCGCCCGCGCAGCTCGCGCTCACGGCGCTGTCGCTTGCGCTGTGGCGTGATCTCGCTGTCGAGCTGCCGGCTGCCGTCGAGTACGACGCCTGCGGCACGCTCTGGATTGCCGAGGATGACGCGCAGATGGAGATGGTGCGCTTGAAGCAGCAGACCTATCGCGACGCAGGCATTGCGTGCGAGCAAGTCCTTGGCGCGGCGGCCCTGAGTGCGCTCGAACCGAACCTGCGATCGGGTCTCGCTGGCGCGCTCCTCGTACCAGGAGACGGCGTGATCTATCCGCCGAGTGCCGCGGTGTGGCTCCTGGCGCAGGCGATGGCGCGGGGATGTGTCGTCCGCGAGAGATGTCGTGTCGACGAGATCGCTGACCAGTCGGTGCGATGCGGAGACGAGTGGTTGCATGCGCACGTGATAGTGAATGCGGCGGGTGGGGGGGCGGTCGCGCTCACGCCGTCGCTGCCGATTGTGCCGAGAAAGGGGCATCTTGCCATCACTGACCGGTATCCCGGGTTCGTCCGCCACCAGCTGGTGGAGCTGGGCTACCTCGCAAGCGCACACGAGATGAGCAGCGAGTCGGTGGCGTTCAATGTGCAGCCGCGTGCCACGGGGCAGGTGCTCATCGGTTCCTCACGTGAGCTCGTGGGGTGGGATGCCTCGACGAATCGGCGCGTGCTCCGGGAGATGCTCGATCGCGCGCAACGATTCATGCCGGCGTTGCGCGACACGTCCATCGTGCGGACGTGGAGGGGCTTTCGTCCCGCCACGGTGGACAAGCTGCCGCTCATCGGGCGGTGGGAGCCCACGGCGGGTGTCTGGATTGCTGCCGGACACGAGGGGTTGGGAATCACCACGTCACTCGGTACGGCGCGGTTGATCGCGGACATGGTGATGGGTCGTACACCCGCATTCGATGTCTCGGCCTTCGCACCCAATCGTGCGCTGCCTGCGGCGGAGGTAGCGGCGTGAGCGCTACCGGCGCGCTGGTCACCATGGCCATCGACGGGCGCGAGGTCCGCGTGTCGGCCGGCATTTCGGTGGCGGCGGCGATGCTGGATGCCGGCGTGATCGCGTTTCGGCGCTCCGTGAATGGATCGGATCGCGGTCCGCTGTGCGGCATGGGGGTCTGCTACGAGTGTCGGGTGACGATCGATGACGTGGCGCATCGGCGCGCATGTCTCGTGATGGTGGCTGACGGTCTTCGAGTGTCGACGCATGCGTGTCGTCCTGAGCGAAGCGAAGGACCTGCTTGATGGAACGCAGAGAGCAGGTACTTCGCTTTGCGCAGGACGACAGATTCGACATCCTCGTCATTGGGGGAGGACCGGCCGGCATTGCCGCCGCGGCGCGTGCGGCCGAGTGTGGGCTCAACGTGCTGTTGCTGGATGAAGGCGCGGATGTGGGTGGACAGATCTGGCGTCGCCGCACTGGCAGCCTGGCGAGAGGTGCCGCACGCGCGTGGTTCACGCGGCTCGAGGCATCGGGCGCGACCGTCATTCGCGGTGCGTCCGTGGTGGACGCGGCACGGCGAGCAGACGGTGGATTCACTGTGACGGCCGAGCGTGCGGCGGGCGCGTTGCTGGTAGATGCGGGGGTGATCGTGCTGGCAACGGGAGCTCGGGAGCGATTCCTTCCGTTTCCCGGATGGACGCTGCCTGGCGTCATCGGTGTGGGTGCAGCGCAGGCGCTGCTCAAGGGTGGCGCGTCGTTTCGCGGCAAGCGCGTGGTGATTGCGGGGAGCGGACCGCTGCTGCTACCAGTGGCGAGCGCGCTTGCCGCCGACGGTGCGAGTGTGCGTCTCGTCGCGGAGCAGGCGCGCTCCCGCGACGTCGGCCGATTTGCCCTTGGACTCTGGCGGCATCCCGCCACGCTGGTGCAGGCGGCCCGCTATCGTGCCGGATTCGTCGGCACTCCGTACACGCTCGGCACATGGGTAACCGCAGCGCGCGGTAACGGGCGTGTGGAGGAAGTGGACGTCACCAACGGTCGGACGACGCGCACGATCGCATGTGACCTGTTGAGCGCTGCGTTCGGACTGGTGCCCAACACCGAATTGGCGCGCCTGCTCGGCTGCGACCGCACCGACGGGATGGTGTGGGTGAATCACGACCAGCAGACGAGTCAGGCGGGGGTGTACTGCGCAGGTGAGCCCACGGGTATCGGCGGCGTGGAGTTGTCGCTTGCCGAGGGAGAAATCGCTGGCCTGTGCAGTGCCGGCCATCCTGGGGACGCTCGCGCGCTGTTGCCGCGCCGCGACCGGTTGCGGCGGGATGCGGCGACCATGGATCGGGCGTTCACGCTGCGGCCGGAGCTTCGCACACTCGCGCATGCCGACACCATCGTCTGCCGGTGCGAGGACGTGACACTTGGCGCCATCAAGGCCGACTGGCGCATGCGCCAGGCAAAGCTGTACACGCGAGCGGGAATGGGCGCGTGCCAGGGTCGCATCTGCAGTTCAGCCCTGGAATTCCTGCACGGCTGGGAGGCAGATACCACGCGGCTTCCAGTCGAGCCAACGCTGTATTCCACACTCACCGCGGAGCCGGCGACCAGTGCGCCGTCCGCGAATCATGGAGCCTGACGAGATGCAACAGCGCGACTGGGCCGGCGTGTTCCCGGCGATCACGACACCGTTTCACGACGATTTCAGCATTGATCACGAGGCGCTCGGGAAGCATGCGCGCTGGTTGATCGAGAGCGGTTGTGTGGGCATCGTCGCCCTGGGGTCGCTCGGCGAATCGCAGACGCTCTCGTCCGACGAGAAGGTGAAGATCCTGGAGACGCTGCGGAAGGCGTTGCCCCCGAGCACACCGTTGATCGCCGGCATCGCCGGATTGAGCACGCCGGATTGCGTGGCGCTCGCGCACCGCGCGGTTGCTGCGGGCTGCGATGGGCTCATGGTGCTGCCCGCCTATGTGTACAAGGGTGACTGGCGCGAGACGAAGGCGCACTACAGCGCCGTGATTGGCGCGACGAGTCTTTCGTGCATGCTGTACAACAACCCCATCGCGTACGGCGTCGACGTGATTCCTGACCAGCTCGCGGAACTGGCCGCGCTGCACGAGAACCTGCACGCGGTGAAGGAATCGAGCGGCGAGGTGCGGCGCGTGACGCATGTACGCGCACGGCTCGGCGATCGACTCGCCATCTTCGCCGGCATGGACGACATGATCCTCGAGAGCATTCCGATGGGCGCGGTGGGGTGGATCGCCGGCCTGGTGAATGCATACCCCGCCGAAACAGTGCGGGTGTTCGAACTGGGCCGCGACGGAAAGATGGACGAGGCGCGAGCGCTCTACGAGTGGTTCCTGCCGCTCCTGCGGCTGGATACGGTGCCCAAGTTCGTGCAGTTGATCAAGCTGGTGCAGGCGGAGACGGGGCACGGCAGCGCGGTGGTACGGCCGCCGCGGATGGAGCTTGTCGGTGCTGAACGTGAGGCCGCGCTCGAGGTGATACGGGCGGCCGTGGCGGGGCGGAAGGCCTTGTAGAGACCGCGCGGTTTTCGGTTTTCTGCGGCCAGTCAAAGCACGTTGTCGGTTAGTTGACCGATGACTTGTCTTGACCGGCTGCAGAAAACCCAAAACCGCGCTGTCAACTCCAGTGTCAGGGCCGCTTCGCCGGCACCGTGGTCTTCAGCTGCGTATCCGACGGCGGCCCCAACAGCGGATTCTGCGCTGGTTGCGGCGCAGCCATCTCCAGCTGTCCCAGCAAGTCGTTCAGCTTCACGCCCTTTGCGATGTCGCGCGCCTGACCCATCACGCGGGCAGCCTTGGCTGTGTCGCCCGTGGCCTGGAGCACTTCGGACAACATGAGTCCCGTGGCCACGTACAGGTACGGAATGCCCACCGACGGACGGTCGATCCAGTCGGAGCGCTTCGACAACGATTTCGGCGCGGTGAACACGCTGTCCCATAGCGTCTTCGTGCGGCCTAGATCGATCCAACCGGCACCGGGCACCATGACGGTGTCCTTGGATGGCACGGCGGGCGGGATGAAGATCTTCGTCGCCAGCCCCTGTGTGAGGAGATAGCTGCCGAGTCCCAGTTCGTTGCCGTAGCCACCAGAGGTGCGGCTGAGATAGA
>JACMOE010000163.1 GCA_014378185.1 Gemmatimonadaceae bacterium
GACGGCCCGCGGGGATTGCCGTGAGGCAGTCCCGCCGCCCGTCGGAGCGTCAGCGCGTGGCGATGCGCGGCCGCACGGCCCTATGCGTTCCGATCAATGCAGGTGTTATTGCCAGGCGGCACGTTCGGATTGTTCTGCTCGGCCTGCGGCACCGGGAAGTTCACGTCCGTGCCGTAGTTCCCCGCCTTGTGCCATGCGCCCGTGGGGAAAACCGCGGTCACTGGACGCCCATACTGGCGCACCAGGCGACGCATGTCGCCAAGCCGATAGCCCCGCCCGAACAGCCAGAAGGCGCGCTCGCGGAACAGCAGGTCCTCACGCGCCGTGTTGCTCCCTGGATCCACGAGATTCGCGGCGAGTCCCGTGATCGCGCCTTCGGTACGTGCCTGGTTGAGCTTCTGGATGAGCAGCGCGCTGTTGCCCGCCTTGTAGGCCGCCTCCGCCTCGAGCATCCGCGCTTCGGTGCCGCTCGCGATTGCGATGGACGCATCACGTGTCGGCCAGATCAGCTGCTCGTTGAGCGGTGTCGTGAGATCGTCACGCGTGCGGAGCACGAATCCGCGCGCCGTGCAGACCGCGTCGCCGCCTACACAGCTCGGCACGCGAGGATCCGCGGCCGACACGAAGTTCAGCCCGTTGATTCCTTCGTTGTTGCTCAGGTTGTACCGGCGCGCCGTGTTGTTGTACGTCCAGATTGCGTTGTCGTTCGTCGTCTGCGAGTGGAAGTTTTCGTAGCGGAAAGTAGTGGGAACCGTGGCGACCGCGGCACCCGCCTCGGCCTGCCGGTTCAGGTTGTTGAGGATGCGGCCCTTCGTCACGTTCAGTGCGTTCCGGATCTTCACATCCGCCGCGGTCGTGCCGGTCAGCAGCTGAAGCCCGGAATCGGCGTGCGCGAGCGCGCGCTGAAAGGCAGCGGCCACGGTCAGCGGCTGGCCATACGTCTCTGCGCCGTCAGTGATATCGCTGAACACCAGACCGTTGCAGAAGTGTTCGCCCAGCACGTTCTCGACATACGCCTGGATGAAGTACATCTCGGCGACATCCGACGGCGCTCCGCTCGGATTGAATTTGCGGAGCAGCTGCCCCGCCTGCTGGCTGGCGAGCCGCGCCCGATGCAGCATGCGGTTGACGTCGGTGAGGAAGGTGTTGGAGACCGTGATCACGCGCTGGTCCACCTCCTGCCGCGCGATGAACGAGTCGCCGTTGATCCACTCGTCGGCCATGAGCCCACTAAGCAGAAACAATCCCTCCGAGCTGCCGCTCCCGCCGCTCGTCGCGCTGTTGAGACGCCCGATCGCGCCCACGCGGACGGCGTTCGCGCCGGCCAGCGATTGCACGTCGGCCGGGTTGATGATGTCCGGATCCGTGACGTCCAGAATGTCGGAGGCCTTGCAGCTCACGAGCGAGAGCGCGCCCGCGACAACCACGGTCAGCGAAGCGCGGGTGAGCGTGCGTCGGAGACGCGACGCGCCCGAATGTGTCGTCATGTTATGAGTCATTCGCGGGTTCGTCCTAGAAGCCGAGGGAGAGGCGGACCACATAGTACGTCGTGGGGCCGAACGCCTGGAACTCCGAGGGCGCATCGCCCGTGGTGCCGAACGCTTCCGGATCCACGCCCGAGTACTTCGTCCACAGAATGCCCAGATTGCGGGCAGCGAGCGTCGCGCCGAGACTGCGGCCGCGCAGGAAGCGCGCAGCCCACTGCTCGGACGCGGTGTACGACAGGTTCAATTCGCGGAAGCGAATGAAGTCGCCATCTTCGATGAAGCCGGCCACCGTCTTCGCGGGGTGGTCGCGCACCGCGACGGTGCGCGCCTGCCCCAGCGCCGGGGCGCTCGGATCGAC
>JACMOE010000017.1 GCA_014378185.1 Gemmatimonadaceae bacterium
CGCCTACCGCGCCGCCGGCGGGCAACTGCCGCCGACGCGGGTCGTCCCCTCGATCCACGGTTGTTCGGCACCAATGTGCCGGCATGGATCAACCCGACGAACCTGGCGAACGACAGCGTGCGTGCCCTGACACGCGCGCTGGGCCCGACCGTGTTGCGCTTCCCGGGTGGCAGCTGGAGTAACGCGTACGACTGGCTCGCCTGCGAAAACGGTGACGGCAGCCGTTGTCACTGGACGTGGGCCGCTCGTCCCACCGACATGCTGAACTTCGCGCGCGCCACCGGCAACGCTGCGATGTGGACCGTGTCGATGAACGGCACGGCGAAAGAAGCGGCGGCAGTGGTCGCGTTCTTCAACGGCCGGGTCGGCGATACCACGCTGATCGGTGTGGACTTGAGAGGCCGCGACTGGAAGCGTGTCGGCGACTGGGCGGCGCTACGATCGCAGCATGGCAATCCCGAGCCATTGCCGATCCGGACCTGGGAGGTGGGCAACGAGATCTACGGATCGAAGCCCGGCACCGGCGGCACGCTGTGCGCCCCATGGGGCTGGGAGGACACGTGGACCTGTGACGGTGCCGAGTACATGAGCGGAAAGGGCGTCGGCGCCGCGAGGCACGAAGGCTACCTGGAATTCCGGTCGGCGATGCGCGCGGTCGACTCGACGATCAGCGTCGGTGCGGTCGGCGTGCCGGAACCCGCCAGCTGGAGCGACTGGGGCAACAAGGTGTTCCGGCTCGGCGGCGCGAAGCTCGACTTCTACGTCATCCACCAATATGCGTTCGATGCGCAGCCGAAGCGCATCACCGACGTGCTGGCCCGTCCGCAGCGGATGTGGAAGGACGCCGTCGCCGCCACGAATGCCGCATCGGAAAAACTCGCCGGAGGTCGCCGCGTGCCGATCGCCGTGACCGAGTACAACCTTGCGGCATTTCAGGACCTGGATAACGGCCAGCTGATGACGCGGGCCGTAAACGCGCTGTTCGTGGCCGACATGGTGGGACAGATGGCGGAAAGCGGCGTGACGATGGCGAACCAGTGGAACTTGGCGAACGGCAAGGCCGGCAATGGGACGGATTATGGCCTGTTCGATACCGGGACGAAGGTGCGATCGCCGCAGTACTTCGCGATGCGTTTGTGGACCGGGTTCGGGACGACACTGCTGCCGGTCACCTCAGCCTTCGATCCGAAAAATCAGGTGAGTACGTATGCGGCCCGGGGGGTAAACGGGTCGGTTCGGGTGATGGTGATCAACAAGACCGGCAAGGCGGTCGATGCGCGGGTGGTGCTGGCGGGGGCGACGCGAGGGATGGCGGTGACGATGGATGTCCTGTCAGCTGGCTCGCTGGAGGCGACGAGCGTCGCGTTCAATGGGGTGGAGAATCCGCGAGTCGATTTGACGGATGCGCCGGGGAAACGTGTGGGGACGGCGACGGGGGCGGTCGATGTCACGCTCGTGCCGTATTCGGTAACGGTAGTGCGATTCGGGGGGTGAGGAGACGGTAGCATGCGGGTCCTGCGCAAGCTCTTCGTGAGCTCCAAGCAGACGGCGGCTCTACCCACATGTTCCGGCACGCCTTGCTACGATGGCGCGGGCACTCAGCAGCGAGCTTTTCGTGACGCCTCGCATGTCCCGATCCGAGGTAGGACGATTGCTGCAAGACAACGACTTACGTGAAAACGGCGCCTGGATTTTTCCGGAGCGCCGTTTTTTGCGGAGGGAGTTGCAGAGAAGCATCGCGGAGAATCCGGCTTTTTGAGACGGCCTCAGGAGCGCAGCCGAGCGCAACCGCGCCTTGAGTTTTGTCGGAATTCGCCGCGCTGGGCAAAGCTCTGCACAGGATCATCAGCGGCGCGTTCCACTGGCCATTGCTGGCCGCATTTCCGCCGAAGCCGGGTGTGCAAAAAGCTGCCGTAGCGAATTGCTCACTCTTGACCGTGCCGTCGTCTGGAGAACAACTCCACGCCCGCGTGGGCAGCGCGTGCAGCCTAAAACCTCCCAGACACGCACCAATTATTAATTCGACCAATTGTCGTCGCTTACAAAACCTGGCTCTGTCCCGCGACTGCGTTGGTAAGATCGCACGTAAGGCGGCCTTGGACAGATCGTGCGATGTTCATCGCCTCATGTGTCGTTCTCCGTGGCGATCCGCCGTCTCAAAGCCGAGGAGGAGGCGCACGTAGCGCTGGACGCTTCCGATTCGCGGGTACGTGAGACATCACCCATATATCGCTCAAGCCGATCCTTCAAGATGGAGAGCAGATCCTCGCACTTGATATGGCTGTCCGCCCTCAGGCCGGCCTCGACCGCCGGTACCAACACGTGTGTCGCGTGGCAGAGGTGTGCACTCACAACACCATCGAGCCGAGCCGTACCATCCACAACTAAACCGCAAGTCTGTGCACGTGTCCGACACCGCACTCATGATCGCCGGCAATCTCACACCATTGCGCGGCCGGATTCCTGGCCTCGGTGCGGCAGCTCAGGTACCGATCGCCGAGCATCGTGGATACACGAAGCGCAGCGACATGAGCATCGTCGTGCATGAC
>JACMOE010000164.1 GCA_014378185.1 Gemmatimonadaceae bacterium
CTGCCTCGTTGCCGCGCTCGCGCTGCTTCCCGCCACGCCCGCCCTCGCGGCGCCGCTTGCGGCGACACCCGAGGTGCGGTTGCCGCATATCTCGATCGTGACGATCGGCACGGGCAGCGTGATAGGTGCAGGCAGCGTGGTCACTCGTGATATCCCCGCGCGGTCGATTGCTGCCGGGCAGCCTGCCAGGGTCATTCGGTCGATCTAGTGCATGTGTCCGCGATGAACGCACCGACGGTCACCGTGATCCTGCCGACGTACAACCGTGTCGACCGGCTGCGCCGCGTGCTCACCGCGCTGCAAGCGCAGGTCTATCCGCATCCGCTCATCGACGTCGTCGTAATTTCGGATGGTTCGACCGACGGCACGAACGCATACATGGCCGGGATGCAGTCGGTGCTGGCGCTGCATTTCGTCGAGCAGCCGAACCAGGGCGCTGCCGCGGCGCGCAACACGGGACTGCAGCATGCGACCGGTGAGATCGTGCTGTTCCTCGATGACGACGTCGTGCCGTCAGCAAACCTGATCAGTGAGCACATACGGTCGCATGATGCTGACGACGTAGTGGTGCTCGGGCCGATGCTCTCACCGCCGGGCTTCGCGATGCAGCCTTGGGTGCACTGGGAGCAGGCGATGCTCACGAAGCAGTACGACGACATGCAGCAGGGTCGCTGGGAGCCAACGGCGCGGCAGTTCTACACGGGCAACTCGTCACTGCGACGACATTGGCTCACCGAGTCAGGCGGCTTCGATCCCGGCTTCCGGCGCGCCGAGGATGTAGAGCTCGGATATCGCCTCGCCGGACGCGGCCTCCGCTTCGTGTTCAATGCCAACGCGATCGGCTGGCACTTTGCCGAACGCAGCTTCAGCTCCTGGCTGGACACGCCGTATCAGTACGGACGCAACGACGTGATCTTCACGCGTGACAAAGGACAGCACTGGCTGCTGCCGACGCAGCTCGCAGAGTTCGGCTCCCGACACCCCCTGATTCGCGCGCTGGTGCGTGGGTGCCTTGGTCGTCCATTGGTCGCCATGCCTGCGCTGGCGCTACTGCGACTGGCGGCACACATCCCGCCACTCTCCCGAATGGCCTGCAGCAGTCTGTTCAACCTGCAACACTATCAAGGCATCGCCGATGAACTCGGCGGACGGCACGCGTTCTTCGCCATCAGTAACGAAATCACGCACAAGCCCGGCCAGCCGTCCGTCACGGAGCGCACATGATTGCCGCCGCGGAGCGATACCACGGTGATCGTACGCGAACGGCGGATCGTCCCGTACGTTCGCTGTTCGTCATGGAACAGCATCTCGGCCACCGCACGTACCGCGACAACCTGCGCCGGTTCATCGGCGATGATCCGGCAATCGATGCAACATGGGTCGACGTCGCGTATGCACCGATGGCGAGCGCGCTCGAGCAGCTGCCCATACCCGGCTCCGTTCGCGGCCGCCTACGTGGCCGATCGGAGGTGCGCGCGGCGCTGACTTGCGTTCCGCACGACGTTGCATTTTTCAATACGCACGTGCCTGCGCTGCTCGGCGGTGAACTGACGCGCCGGACGCCCTACCTGATTGGCACCGACATCACGCCCTGCCAGTACGGCTCCATGGGCGCCCACTACGGCCGCGGGCCGACTCGTGCCGGTCCGCTCGCGTGGTACAAGCACTGGCAGCACAGGGCAACACTCCGGGGTGCGAGAGCACTGCTCCCCTGGTCGTCATGGGTCGCCGAGTCGCTGGTCGCAGACTACGGCGTGGAGCGCGATCGCATCGAGGTGGTGCCACCCGGTGTCGACCTGCTCATCTGGCGACCGATCGAGCGCGAACGCGCCTTGCACGAGCCAGTGCGCATCCTGTTCGTCGGTGGCGACTTCGAGCGAAAGGGCGGCGTGATGCTGCTGCAGGCATTCGCTGCGCTGCCAGCAGGATCGGCGGAACTGCACATCGTCACGCGCTCGCCGCTCGAGGCGTCGGCGGGTGTCTTCGTGCACCGCGGCATGACGCCGAATCAGCCGGAGCTGGTCGCACTCTTCGGGTCAAGCGACGTCTTCGTGCTGCCCACGATTGCGGAGGCGTTCGGGATCGTCGCCATCGAGGCCAGCGCGTCAGGCATGCCGGTCGTGGCAACGCGCGTCGGTGGCCTCGCCGATGTCGTCGTCGATGGTGAGACTGGTTACCTGATGCCACCCGGCGACAGCGGTATTCTGGCGGCACGCCTGCAGCGCCTCGTTGCCGACGCCGCCCTGCGCGCGCGCATGGGCCGCGCCGCGCGGGTGCGC
>JACMOE010000165.1 GCA_014378185.1 Gemmatimonadaceae bacterium
CCGTGTCCAGGCCGGGCGTGCCGCCGTAGACGTTGTCGTACAGATAGAACCCGTCCGCGCTCAAGTTCTGCACGCCGCCCGGGGTCGTCACCGGGATGAGCGTCAGGGCGCCCGTGGTGGTGCCGTCGGAGTACGTGCCCGTGATGGCGGTGACGTCCGAGGGCGTGCTGCCGTCGCCGGTCGTCGTGAACGTGCCGGTACCCGTGACGGTATGGCCACTCGCGACGTCGCTGAAGCTGAAGTCCCACACGGTGGCGGCATGCACGGAGGTGCTGGCCAGCGCGAAAGTCGCCGTCGCCGCGGCGAGAAGCCCTTGGATCTTGTTCATGGTTCCACTCCTGCCGGAGCCCCCGGCGCGTTTGTTGTGAGCCCCGAAATGTGGGCCTGCACGCACTCTATTGACAGGCGGTTACAGGCGTCCAGGGGGTCTCGCCCCATGAGCCGTACGCTCGCGCGGCCAGCGTGAACATGTTCACGCAGATAGGGCTCAAGGTATTCGCGCGATCGCCGAAAGGCACACGGGCGCGGTGCCGCGGCGCTACTTCTTGTTAGGTTGCACGGCGCCGTAGGCCAGTGCCAACGCGTTGATGACGTCCCGCACCACGAGCTGGTGTTGCGCCGTCAGGCCGAGGAAGGCCTCGATGGCCTGGCGCTCAGCGTGGGTGGCGCGAGACTCCCAAACCCCTGGCTTCTCGCCAACGGCCATCGACTGGGCCGCGCCATAAAGGAGCGCGTGTGGATCCGTCTTCAGCACCTTGGCGAGCACCAAGAGCTTGTCTGGACGGGGCATGTGCTTGCCGCTGATCCAGTTGGTCGCCGACTGCTTGGTGATCGGTTGGCCGCGCCATTCGAGGTTGAACGCGCGTTCCAGGTCGGGGCCCTTTGGCTTCACTCCGGCCGCCTTCATGGCCGTGCGCAGGTGCTTGCGGAACTCGTCCTTTACCGTCATCCGCGAACGCTAGCGATCCCGCTCTCCAATCAACAAAGTTTTGCTTGATAATAGGATCAAGTTTCACTTGATTTATCCATCGACCTCTCCGGGACGTCTGCCCCCGCGAGGCGACGCCATCGGACTCCATGGAGGACGTGCACCGTGACCGATCCTGGGCGTGAACCAACATCCGTGTCGAGCCGACCGCTCTGCCGTCGCTACGCGCTGGCCATCGCCGAAGTCACTTTCGTGCGCGTGCGCGATGCGAGCGACATCCGGGAGCATCCCCTGTTCTGGGTATTCGGTTGGCTCGCCGACGGGGAGTGCGAACCGCTTGGGCTCTGCATCGGGGCGCACGCGCTCCCGCCAATGCTGGCTGGGTTCAAGAGCCGAGGCCTCGAGCGCGTCTGGCACGTGGAGGCGCTCGGCGCTGAATCCGCGCAGGACGCCGAGGTCGCAACGCTCGCCATCGACCGTTCATTTCCGGGCGCGCTGAGCTCGTCGCGGCCGCACATGCTGCCAAGCGCGGTGGTTGCCGCCAGTCACGTCCGTGATGGCCTGCTTCGTGCCGTACGTCGTCATGGGCATTTCGAAAACGAGGCCGCGGCCCTAGACTTCTTCGCACTCGCATTGCGCCGGGCGGAGATCCGCCTGGATCGCGAGCGTCAGATGGCGAAGGAGAGGCCCCGACTCGACTCGGGCGCACGGACGGCGACGCTAGCCGGCTGAATACGCCGATGACGCCCGCTTCATGGGGTCATCATGGACGACGAGTGGACGAGCGTCTTTTCGCGCGTGAAATACGCGTTGCGCAAGCTTGGGCGCTCCCGGCACGATGCGGAAGACATCGTGCAGGAGGCCTACGTCAGACTCGTCCGATACGGCGCCGTCAACGCCGTGAAGAAGCCCGAGGCGTTCTTGATGAGGATCGCGCTCAACCTGTCGAAGGATGCCTTCCGGGCGCGCGCGCACCATGGCATCGGGGTGCAGCTGGACGACGCGGCGATCGTCGACACGGCACCCACGCTCGAGGACGTCATGTTTGCGCGCGAACGGTTCGATCACCTGCTCGAGTGCCTCGACACGTTGCCCGAGAAGACCCGCGCCATTTTCCTGGCACATCGCATCGACGGCATGAGCTACCAACGGATCGCGCTGGATCACGGCCTGAGCGTCAGCAGTGTGGAGAAGCACATTGCCAAGGCACTGCTGCTGCTCAGCGACGGCATGGCGGGCTGGTATCCGTGATGGTCGAGCCGGCTACTGCCAAGCGAGCGCGCGACCTTGTGAACCGAACGATCACGACGTCGGCCAATCGACGGAATTCCAGGATTGGACCGCGCCATCGTCTCTGCACATGGGACTCCACCCTGCATGCACGCGCCGACGTCTGGAGCGCACGAAGCCTCAATAGGGAATCCACCGCGAGGTAATTCATTGACCAACGCGTCATCTCTTTGTCACTCATTGGAAATGAACAAGGACACGAGATGATTCGCAAGAAGACGATCCCCGGCACCCACCTGGCTGGCTTGATGCCCGCCATCCTGATCTCCCTGCTGGTACACGTCGGCGCGAGCGTCGCTGCGCAACCGGCGCCCGCTGCACAGTACGCGATCCAGCAGCCGGCTCAGTCGTTGGCCGACGCCCTGCGAGCGATCTCGCACGAGACGAGCACGTCGGTGCTGTTCGACCCCGCCGTCGTTCGCGGTCGCATGGCGCATGCGGTATCCGGAAACCTGACGGCGTTCGAAGCCCTCACGGCGGCCTTGGAGGGCACGGGGCTGAGCGCGGAGAGAATGGGGGACGCGTCCTTCCTGGTGAGGCCGGCGGCGATGCCGAGCGCGACCCCGGCGAGCGATGTCCTCGCGTCGGCCGGGTCCGCGACGGCGGAGCTCGCCGCGGGAGACGTCGTCGCGACGGCCGACTCGAAGCAGGACGACACAGTGAAGGTCGCAAGAGTCGAGATCACGGGCACCCGGCTGAAGCGAATCAACGTGGAGGGTCCGGCTCCGGTAAACATCTATACCGCGAAAGACATCGAACAGAGCGGGCAGCCAACGCTCGAGCGGTTTCTGGCGGGGCTCAACGAAACCTCTGTTTCTGTGGGCGAGAGCACTTTTGGCGCCACGTTGGGGCAAGGCACCGTCCAGCTCCGTGGCTTGCCGCTCGGGACAACGTTGGTCTTGATCAACGGTCGCCGGGTCGAGGCCGTAGGAACGTCGCAGGGCAACTTCTTCAACCTGAGCCTCATTCCGCTGGCGGCCATCGAACGCGTCGAAATCGTGCCCGTTGGCTCCTCCGCGGTCTACGGGGGCGATGCACTGGCCGGCGTCGTCAATGTGATCCTGAAAAAATCCATTGACGGCGTGTCGGTACAAGCCGACCTTGGCGCCGGTCGCGGATTCGGTGATGGTTCGATCGCGCTGGCCACAGGGGGCCACAACGCTGACGGCAGTTATGTCGTACTAGGTTCCTACAAGCACTCAACCGCCCTGACCGAGAAGGAACGAGGATTTTTCGTCGACGTCGATTACAGGCGCTTTGGAGGAGAAGATGCACGTGTGCCCAACTGCACGCCCGGTAACGTCAGCAGCGTTTCGGGCGCCAATCTGCCGGGGCTGAGCTCGAGCTTCGCTGCCATTCCGAAGTTGGCCTCTGGCCAAACGGCGCAAATCTCGGACTTCATTGCAACCGCGGGAACCACCAATCTGTGCGACCGCTACGCCAACGGAAACGGCGTCGCGCTCGTTCTGCCCGAAGACACGCTCTCCTTCCACGCGGCAGCCGAACACCTGATCGGTGGATCCTGGTATGGGTTCGGCGAGTTCACGTTTGCGCGGGATCGCATGCGAAACCACGACAACGGCCTCAGCATTCCCGACCTCACGGTGACAGCGAACAACCCGTTCAACCCGTTCGGCGTGGACGTGCAGGTGACCGCGCTCCTGGGCCCCGAAAATGGCCTGCAAGGGGTGGGACGCCAGACCCGTTTCACGCGGACGCTGTTGGGCGTGCGGGGGACGCTGGTCGGCGACTGGGAGACCGAGGCCACCCTTTCCAGTTCTCGCGACGACAGCACCCAGCAGAACTTCAACC
>JACMOE010000166.1 GCA_014378185.1 Gemmatimonadaceae bacterium
AGGCCGGTGGGCCATTCCGCGTGGATGCGGTGAGGTTGCGCGCGCCCGCCGACGAGCTGTCGCGACAGATTCTGGTGCTGCAGGGCAATGACGACTACGCGGGCGTCGTGAAGTTGTACGCTGACCTGGGAGCGATTGGGCCGCAGTTGCAGGCGGACCTGGACAGGCTGAAGGCGAAGGGCATTCCGGTGGACATCGTATACGATCAGGGGCGCTGATTCACGACAATGCCGAGCGAGGCTCCGCTTCGGATTGACGAATGTGTAGCAGTGGGAGGGGGGGAGTGGCGAAACTCCAGCGTGAGCGTACAAAGCCCGGAGTGCTACTGGTCGTACTCGTCTCTCCACAATTTCTCCGAGTGGATGCTTACCTCGAATGGATACACAGCGTACACAGACTTGTTCGCCGACTTAGGGCTCTTCGCATCCTTCTACTCGACTGACCATGACTCGCCTCTCGACGTGCTGGTGCACAACGCTCGTGATGGCACTCGTAAGCGCGCCCCTCCATGGTCTTGGCGCGCAGCAGATTCGCCCTGCTGCCGTAGCGAACCGGTCGGATTCGACCGTCAGCGACACCACAAGGCAGGTGACTCCCAACGTCGCATTCCCTCCCGGAAGCCGCTCAGGCCACGTGGTGAACGGTGCAATCGGAGGAGCCGTCCTCGGCGGACTGTTCGGATTCATCGCGAATCAGCGAGACAAGTCCGGAGAAGGCTTCATTGCACCTGTAATGATCGGCGCGGGCGCAATTGCAGGTGCACTCGTTGGGACGGTCGTGGGACTGCTGTGGCCAACGCGGTAGCCGCCGACTCCTCAGGCGCAGCGCATTGGGCGGCGCTCCCGCGTTCCGTTATCGCACAGGGTGCGAACTAAAACAGTTTCAAATATTGTCCTGGACGAGTGTCGTCCTGAGCAACGCGAAGGACCTGTTTTTCGCAGGCCAGGAGCAGGTCCTTCGCTGCGCTCAGGACGACAGCATGCCATCGACGTTGCGCTTACGGTCCACTAGTACCGGCAGTCCAGTCGGCGCTCGCAACTTTAAACAGATCTGATTCGTTCATGGGGTGTAACCGACATGCAGCCGCTGATCGCGGCTCTCCTCATCCCGAACCCACTCGACGTCCATGTTCACTCGCTCGCTGTTTTCGATTGCCGCCGCCGCACTGCTGGCCGCGCCAGTGTCTGCCCAGACCGTGATGGTTGGTGGCGAGACGATGTATCCTTCCAAGGACATCGTTTCCAACGCCGTGAATTCGAAGGATCACACCACGCTCGTCGCCGCGGTGAAGGCCGCCGGCCTCGTGGAGACGCTCCAGGGCAAGGGACCGTTCACCGTGTTCGCTCCCATCAACGGCGCGTTCGCGGTCCTGCCAGCCGGCACCGTCGAGTCGCTGCTGAAGCCCGAGAGCAAGGCTGCGCTCACCGGCGTGCTCACGTATCACGTGCTCGCTGGGCGCTACACCGCACGGGACATCGAGAAGCACATCCGCAAGGGCAAGGGCAGCGCGATCCTGACGACGGTCAATGGGCAGAAGCTCACCGCCATGATGAACGGACCCCGGAACATCGTCCTCAAGGATGCCGCCGGTGGTATCGCGAACATCTCCACGTACGACGTGATGCAGTCGAATGGCATCATCCACGTCATCGATCACGTGCTGCTGCCGAAGATGTAAGTCGGCGCAGTGGCTTGCGGGGAAGGGTGACGAGGCGAGAGACTACGCCTCGTCACCCTTTCGCCATTCACGCATGTCATTGCTGCCACTCCTCGTGTTCCTCGCGACGGCGTCGTCACCCCGCCCAGCCGACAGCCTCACCGGTCCGGGCATCTCGCGCGCCCTCGCCGATCGCCGCGCGATGCAGCTGTCGAACG
This sequence comes from Gemmatimonadaceae bacterium, assembly GCA_014378185.1. Taxonomy (GTDB): domain Bacteria; phylum Gemmatimonadota; class Gemmatimonadetes; order Gemmatimonadales; family Gemmatimonadaceae; genus AG11. Next base: position 1,876 of record JACMOE010000166.1, read on the forward strand.
TGCGCTACGGCCTCGACCTCGACGTCACGCGCCGCGACACGCTGGTGGGCCGTGCGCACGTGCGCTTCACCCGGCGCGGCGGTGGAGACGTCATTCTCGACTTCCGGGGACTCGGCGTTTCCGGCGTGCACGCGAATGGCGCTCCTACCACCCCTCGCGTGGACAACGGCCACCTGGTGCTCGCTGCCGCCGCGCTGCGCGACGGAGACAATGACGTCGCCCTCGACTTCCGCTCGGCCATCGCGCCGGCGGGCGCCAGCGTCATCCGCGTGCACGATGCGCTCGATGACGCCGACTACCTGTACACGCTACTCGTGCCGGCTGACGCGAACCAGTTGTTCCCCTGCTTCGATCAACCCGACCTCAAGGCGCGCGTCACCCTGTCGCTCACCACGCAGCGCGGCTGGACGGCGGTGGCCAATGGCAAGCTGGTCGCGGTCGATTCTGCCGCTGCGCTCACCTTCCGGTTCGCCGAGTCGGATCCCATCAGCACGTACCTCGTGGCCTTCGCGGCCGGTCCATGGCGCGTGCACACCGCGACGATCAACGGCAGGACCATGTCGCTCTACGCGCGTGCGTCCCGTGCCTCCGAGGTGGAGTTCGACACCCTCCTTGCGCTGAACGCTCGCGCCCTCGCGTGGCTGGAGACGTACACGGCGCAACGCTTTCCCTTCCAGAAGTTCGACATGGTACTCGCGCCGGCGTTTCCCTTTGGCGGCATGGAGCATCCCGGCGCGATCTTCTACAACGAGGAAAGCTTCGTCTACCGCGAGCGCCCCACGCTCAGCCAACTGCTCGGCCGCGAGGCGACGATCTTCCACGAAGTCACGCACCAGTGGTTCGGCGACTTCGTGACCATGCGCTGGTTCGACGACCTGTGGTTGAAGGAGGGGTTTGCCACCTATCTCGCCGCGGTGATGCAGGCAGACCTGAATCCCTCTGCACAGGCGTGGAAAACGTTCTACCTGCGCAACAAGCCGGCGGCGTATGCGGTCGACGCATCCGTCGGTACCACGCCCGTTTGGCAGCAACTCGGGAATCTGGACCAGGCCAAGAGCAACTACGGTGCGATCGTCTACAACAAGGCGCCCGGCATCCTCAAGCAGCTCAACTATCTCGACGGCGGTACGGCGTTTCGTAGTGGCCTTCGCGCATACATCCGCGAGCACGCATACGGCAACGCCACGTGGCGCGACCTGCTCGGCGCGGTGGGCTCGGCGTCGCACCGCTCGCTCGCAGAGTGGGGGGCGAACTACATACGGCGGCCGGGCATGCCTGTCATAACGCAGCGCGTGCGGTTGCGCGGCGGACGGTTGGCCGGCCTGGTACTCGAGCAGGCGCCCGCCCGCCCGCTGTCGGGCACTGCGCCGTGGCCCATCCGCGTTGACGTGCTGCTTGGCTACGCGGGCGCACCGGCCGAACACCGTGCCGTCGAGTTGCGCGGACGGAGCACGGCCGTCCCCGTAGGCGGCACTCGCGCTCCGGACTTCGTCTTTGCCAACGCCGGCGACTTCGGATACGCACTCGTCCGGCTCGACACGCGCAGCGTTGCGTGGCTCGAGACCGGCATCGGCACCGTGCGCGATGACTTCCTGCGCGCCATGCTGTGGGGCGCGCTGTGGGACGAGGTGCGCGCCGCTCGGTTGGCGCCGGTGCGCTACGCACTCATGGTCCTCCGCGAACTCCCTCGCGAGGGCGACGAACAGCTGGTGCCCGTGCTGCTCGGCCGACTGTCGCGCGCGGTCACCGCATACATGTCGTCCGAGGAGCAGGCGCGGCTTCGGCCGTCCCTCGAACGGGTACTCCTGGCAGGAGCCAATGATGCTGCGCGCTCGTACGGCGTGCGAAAGAATCACCTCGACGCCTTCGTGGGTCTGGCCCGTTCGTCAGCGGGCCTGGCAACGCTGGACGCCCTGCTGGACAGCAGCGCCGCTGCGGGCGCACCACTCCGGGCGCCAACGCGCTGGAGTGTCGTCACGGCCCTCGTGGCGCGAGGAGCACCGACTGCGGACGTGAGGCTGGCGGCCGAGTCGCGTCGTGACTCGACGACAGAGGGCCGTCGTCGCGCGTTCGTGGCCGTGGCGGCTCGTCCCGACTCCACCACCAAGGCGCAATACTGGGCGCGGTATTTCGGCGACCGCGACCTCAACGAGGACTGGGTGACGGCAAGCCTGCGCGCCTTTCACGATCCGGAGCACGACGAGCTCACGCGCCGGTACCTCATCCCCGCGCTCGACAGCCTGCCGTGGATCCAGCGAAATCGCCGCATTTTCTTCCTGGGAAACTGGATTGGCGCCACGGTGGACGGACAGCGCTCTGCGTCCGCCCTGTCCGCCCTGGACGCCATGCTGGGAACCCACCTTACGCTGCCGCGGGACCTGCGAGAAAAGATCCTGCAATCGCGCGATGAGCTCGAGCGTACCGTGGCCATCAGGCGCGCTTTTCCATAGCGGCACTGGAACAAGTGCCGTCCTCGTGCGTACATTGAGGTCCAACCGCCAACCGCGAGCCATGCTCCACGCCCTGCTCGTCAGTGTCTTTTCCGCCAACATGCTCGTTGCCACGCCCGCTCCCGCCCACGGGATGGCGCTGCTTGCCTCCGCCAGCGCAGCCATGCCGCCGCTGGGGCTCGTCGACAGCATCGTCGTCGAGAAAAGGGCTCACACGCTGACCCTCTTTCGCGACGGCAAACCCTCGCGCACGTATCTCGTCGCGCTCGGCGGACGCCCGCAGGGTGACAAGCTGAGTGCCGGCGACAAGCGGACGCCCGAAGGGCTGTTCTACATCGACGCGCGGCAGCCCAACAGCAAGTATCATCTGGCCCTCCACATCTCCTATCCGGATGTGGTACATCGCGCACGGTCCCAGGCGGCCGGGGTGCAACCTGGCGGCGACATCATGATCCATGGGCTCCCCAATGGACTCGGCGCCGCCGGCGCCTCGCATCGGATCAACGACTGGACGAATGGCTGTGTGGCGCTCACGGATGAGGAGATCGAGCAGATATGGAGCGTCGTGCCCATTGGCACTCCCGTCGAGATCAAGCCGTAACGCGCGCACCGCGTTGACGGCGTGCTCCGGTACGCGCTGGACCTGATAGGTATCGCGGTGTTCGCGATCAGCGGCGCAATAGCCGCTGGCCGGCGCGGGATGGACCTCATCGGCGTCATCGCACTCGGCACCGTCACGGCCATCGGCGGCGGAACCATCCGTGACCTGTTGCTCGACCGTCATCCCATCTTCTGGCTCGCTGATCCGGCGTACCTCGTGGTCATCATCGCCTCGGCGCTCATCACCGTGGCCTATGCCCGATGGCGGCCGGCGCCGCGCGGAAGCCTGCTCGCCGCCGACGCCCTGGGCCTGTCCGTATTCAGCGTCGTCGGGGCGCAGATCGCCGAATCCGCTGGGCTCCCCGTGGTCAGTTGCGTCCTGCTTGGTACGGTCACCGGCACGGCGGGTGGCGTGGTGCGTGATGTGCTGAGCGCTGAAGTACCGCTCCTCTTTCGCGGCGGTAACCTGTACGCCAGCGCCGCAGTTGCCGGCACCACTGCCTACTTCCTGCTGGAAGGCGCTGGCGTCTCGAGAGGCGTCGCATCGCAGGCCGGCATGGTTGTCTGTGCCGCGCTGCGATTCTCCGCCATCTGGTGGGGACTGAACCTGCCCGTTTTCACCATCGTCGAGGAGCGGGCAAGCCCGCCGGAGTAGCAGCTGATGCACCACATCGCAGGGAGGAACCCGACATGACGATC
>JACMOE010000167.1 GCA_014378185.1 Gemmatimonadaceae bacterium
CCACGCCATCACCCGCTCGTTGGTGTTGACGTCCGGCGCCGGCACGTCGGAGTCGGGGCCGAGCGTGTGAATGATGGCCGCCGTGTAGCGGCGCGTGAGCCGCTCCAGCTCCCCCACGCTCATCTTGAGCGGGTCGCAGATCACGCCGCCTTTGGCACCGCCAAAGGGCAGGTTCACGACGGCGCACTTCCAGGTCATCCAGGCCGCCAGCGCCTTGACCTCGTCCAGGTTGACCTGCATGTCGAAGCGGATGCCGCCCTTGGCGGGCCCGCGCGAGGTGTTGTACAACACGCGATATCCTTCGAACACCTGGACTTCGCCGTTGTCCATCATGACGGGCACGGACACGATGATCTGGCGCTCGGGATGACGGAGCACCTGATACAGTCCTGGCTCGAGGTCGAGCAATTGTGCGGCACGGTCGAACCGGCTCATCATCGCCTCGAACGGATTTTCCTCGTTCAGAAAGCGATCCTTGTCCGGCATGACGATGCTATCAGTCGGCAGTCGCAGATTGGTAGCCATTTGGAGAGAACTCGGGCCGGCTCAGCCGGCGGTTGAAGTCACGGCCTGACGCGCCGCCAGGACCGTCGCGAGCGCACGGTCGAGCTCCGCAGACCCGCGCTCGATCACGGCAATTTGGGAAACATACCACAGGGGCGCGGCGTTGGCAGGCCAGAGGGGAGCGAGCTTTACGGCGTCCTTCAACGTGCATACGAGGCCGTCGCGCCGGTCCGCGGCCGCCACTAGCTCGACCGCGTCCGCTGGCGTGAACGCATGGTGGTCACGATACGGACGGGCATCGAGCCGCGCGCCGGCCATTTCCATCTGCGTGAAAAATGCCGTGGAGTCACCGACCGCCGCGGCCGCGACGATGCGCCGGCCGCTGAGCCAGTTCACCGCCTGTCGTTCCTGGGTGCGCACATTCACAAGCGCCCCGATGGCGAGGTGACCCACGGCGACGCGAAGCATCGGAAAGTGCTCCCCGAACCGCTCTGCAATGCGGTCTGCGGCCGACAATCCCGCGCTCTTCCTCGTCACAAGGAGGATGTCCGCCCTGGCAAGAGCGCCAACCGGCTCTCGCAGCGGGCCGGCAGGCAGCAACCGCAGATCGTCGCGCCACCGCTCCGCAGACACGAGCACCCAGTCGGAGACGCGCGCGATACGACGGTGTTGAAAGCCGTCGTCGAGGATGACGCAATCGGCGCCGGCGTCCCGCGCGTGAATCGCCCCGCGCACCCGGTCGGCGTCCACGATCACGGGCACGCTGGGGTTCAGTCGCGCATGGACGAGGGGTTCATCATCGCCGTAGCCGCGCAACAGGACCGCGGGACGTGCACCCCGAGCCTGGAGTACTGCCGCCGCCCACGCCGCCACGGGTGTCTTTCCCGTGCCGCCAACCGTGATGTTACCGAGGCTGAGCGCGGGAAGAGCGGACGCCAGCGTCGCGTTGGCCGAATGGTCGAAGCGCCAGGCGCGCATGCCGATTGCCGCGCCATACAGCCAGCTCGCGGGGGCAAGTGCTGCCCGTGCCGCGCGCGCGCCGACATCCTCACCATACCAGAGCCGCTCGACCATGCCCATGCTGTCAGGAGCCCGGCGTCGCGCCCAGGAGCACCTGCAGCCGGGGCGCCTGCTCTGCCGCCGCCCGCGGCGAGTCCGCCTGGACCACGGTGAGTTCGCCG
>JACMOE010000018.1 GCA_014378185.1 Gemmatimonadaceae bacterium
GCAGATGGCCTGCGTGATTGCCAGGATGTGCCGTTCGTTGAACGAGCCGTGGACTGACGAACCGCGATGTCCCGACGTGCCGAAGCTCACCCGTTGTTCGCGTACCGATGGGTCCGGGATCTCGGTGAAGTACGCACTCACGAGCCGCGGAATGTTCGCGAGGTCGGAGAGGATGGGCAGCTGGCCGGCGCGCGGATGAACGTTCATGGAGTTGGGTATCGAAGCCGATGAAGGGATGCGGGACCACCGTGCAAGGTGCGCGCTACGGTGTGTGACGCCGGTGAGCGGGCGCGACGAGACGCTCTGCCACCGCCAACACGCCATCCACGGCCAGGGCGAGCGCGGCCGCGGGCAGCGCGCCCGAAAGAATCATTCGTGAATCCGCCAGCGCCAGTCCCGCCACGATGGGCTCGCCCAAGCCGCCCGCGCCGATGAATGCCGCGAGCGTGGCCGTGCCCACGGTGATGACCGCCGCGGTCCGCACGCCTGCCATGATCACAGGCGCCGCGAGGGGCAAGCGGACCTGCACCAACCGCTGTAGCGGCGTCATGCCCAGCGCCTCTGCCGCCTCGACGGCATCTGGATCGGCGTCACGCACTCCGCTGAACGTACCGCGGACGATGGGAAAGAGCGCATAGAGCCAGAGGGCGACCAACGCGGGTACCACGCCCACGCCGAGCACTGGAATCATGAAGGCCAGCAGGGCAATGCTCGGCACGGTCTGCACCACGCCCAAGGCTCTGATCACCGGCTCTGCGACGGCGCGCGACCGTTCGAGCGCGAGCCCGAGGGGAACTGCAACCAGCACCGCGGCGATGAGCGCACCGAGCACGAGGACGAGATGCCGCACCGCGAGCGCGCCAATGGACCGTCGCTCAGCCCATATGTACGCGCTGAACGATGCGCGATGGCTGGGCGCCGACAATGCCCCGGGAGTTGCTGCACCGCCGGTGCGCAGCAGCCCGAGTACACGGAGTTGCTCCGCCGCCACGACGGCCACGGGCGCGCCGTCGACCTCGATGCGACGATTGAGCGCGCGCATGGTGGCCACGTCGAGACGACCGCTGAGCAGGGCGAGCGCGCCTACGACGTCGGGACGATCCCGCGCGATACGCGGCGACACCAGCGCCGCCGCCTCGTACGGCGGAAAGAAATGCCGGTCGTCGTCGAGCGTTACCAGGTCGTATCGGGCAAGCAGCCCATCCGTGGAGTAGCCGTCAACTACATCCACGGCGCCGGAGGCGAGCGCCTGGTACTTGACCGCCGGCGCGAGCGGCCGCACCGCGGCGGGCGCAAGCCCGTAGACCCTGCGCAGGCCGGCGAGGCCATCGGCGCGCCCGATGAAGTCCGCCGTGAAGCCGGCCGTGATGTGCGACGACTCGCGGGCGAGATCACTGAGCGTGCGCAGGTGGAGCCGCGCGGCTGTCTGTCGCGTGACGGCAATGGCGTACGTGTTCTGGAAGCCGAGTGGTGGCAGCCAGCGCACACCGAACTCCGCCTGGAACCGATGCGATACGCGCGCGTAGACACGTTGGGCATCTGCGGCGAGGGAATCGGTGAGTGAATCGTGCAGCACGGCCACGAGTCCCGTGCCCGTATATTCCGGATAGACGTCGATTGCGTTGGTGCGCAGTGCACCGAAGGCGATCTGCGTGGCACCCAGTCCAGGGCGCCGATCGACGGCAATACCGCGCGACTCGAGCAACTGCGCGAAGAGCTCACATAGAAGGTAGGACTCGCCGAAGGGCTTCGATGCGACGACGACCGGCACTATATCACGTGAGCGAGCCGCCTGACACGGCGCAGTCATGGCGAACAGTGGCATCGCAAGGGATACGGCGACCACCCGACGGACAAATGCGCTCACGCGGTCACCAGCGCGGCGACGGAGGCGGCGGCGCTCGTCAGGAGTGCCTGCACATACTCGGTGGCCGGATGTCGCCGCAGTTCAGCGAAGCTGCCGCGCTGCTCGACGCCCCCATTCCGCATGACGATGATCTCGTCCGCAAGGCGCGCCGCCTCCGCGAGATCGTGCGTCACGAGGAGCGTCGTCACGCCCAGTTCCCTGCGCATGGCGGCGAACGTGCCCTGCACCTCCGCGCGAGTAATCGCGTCGAGTGCGCCAAAGGGCTCGTCCAGCAGCACGACACCGGGCCGGGCCGCCAGCGCGCGCGCCAGCGCGACACGCTGACGCTGTCCGCCGGACAGTTCGTGGGGAAATCGACTTCCGAATTGCGCGACGGAGAGGCCGACCAGCGCAAGTGCTGCGGCCGCCGCGTCGAGTGCAGACGGGTCCCCTCGGAGCGACGGCACCAGGGCGACGTTGCGCAGTACTCGCCAGTGCGGAAGCAGGCCCCCCTGCTGGGGTACATAGCCAACGCCGCGCCTCAGCGTTTCCACGTCCGCGGCGCCCACGTCGCGCCCACCGACGGCCACTGAGCCCGACGTGGGCGACACCAGCCGGTTGAACGTGCGCAACAACGTGGTCTTGCCGCTTCCGCTCTCGCCCACGAGCGCCACGGACGCCCCCGCTGCCACCTCAATGGTCACGTTGCGCACGGCGACGTGCGAGCCATACAGGCAGGTGACACCGACCGCCGCGAGCGACTCAGGCACGCGCGGCGCGGCATGTTGGGGCGTCGTCATGGCGACAACCTACCAGCGGTGGGGCGATCGGCAACCCACCGCGCATGCGCTATGGGCGATCCGCCTCGCGCGCGACCTTCGCCTTCTCGCGTGCCGCGACATCGATGGGCTGCGCGGCGCCGGCACCCAGTGCGCGTCCATTCTCGGACATGATTCGAGTGACGAATCGCTGGCCTTCACCGATGCGTTCGACTTCGATGGCGATGGAATCCATGGATTGGTCGAGCCGGTCGAGACGCTGCGCCAGCTCTGCGGGAAAGACCGTTGTGACGGCCGACGCGCCGCGCCGCCAGGTGCGGCGCGCCAGGGCAAACCACAGCGGGAAAAAGACCGCGACGGTGA
>JACMOE010000168.1 GCA_014378185.1 Gemmatimonadaceae bacterium
GTGCCGTCCATTCAGGCAAGCTGCGCGTCGGCTCACATCGCCACCTACCGGCTCGGGCGCATCGTGCGCGGGACCGGTCAGGTGATCATCTCTTGGGAGAACGCATGAAGAACAGTCTACTGGTCGCCGCAGGCCTTTCTGTGATGCTCACCGCCAGCGCGAGTGCGCTGGCCAATACGTGCCCGAGCGGCACGTCCAGCACCATTGGCGGATTTACCGTGCCCGATCGTTCGCGCGCGTCGCAGGACGCCTGCCAGATGGCGGTCGATGTCTTCCAGTTCATGGCGCCGCAGCTCGGCCTCGCGCTCGCGGGCGGAAATGCCACGCTCGGCGCCGGCTCCACGCTGGGCGGCTTGGGCCATTTTTCCGTCGGGCTTCGCGCCAACGTGTTCAACGGCGACCTGCCGCAGATCGGCAGCTTCCCCACGCCGGGCACGAATGGCCGCACCCAGCGGGTATTGCCGTCCAAGGGCCAGGTGCTCGGCCTGCCCACGGCAGACGCTGCGATTGGCCTGTTTGGCGGGCTTCCGTTCGGTCTCACGAACGTCGGTGGCGTCGATGTCCTCCTTAGTGCCGCGTACATCCCGAGCTTCGGCGATTCCACCTCCGACGTGAAGGTCACGCCCGACCAGAACCTCCAGGTTGGGTACGGCGTGCGCGTCGGCCTCCTGTCGGAGTCCATCGTCGTCCCGGGCGTATCGGTGACGTACATCAAGCGCGACCTCCCGAAGACCTCGCTCTCGGGCAAGTCCACCAACCTCGATGTCAACATCACCAATGCAAAGGTGGAGACGTCGGCCTGGCGGATCACGGCCAGCAAGTCCTTCCTCCTGTTTGGCGTCGTTGTCGGAGGGGGCCAGGATAAGTACAAGGAGGGCGCCAGCATTCAGGCCACGTCGCGCGGTACAGCAGCCGGCACGCAGGTGTCCGACGTGGTCCAGCTCGCGCAGGACCTGACGAGGACGAACATCTTCGCCGACCTTTCGCTGAACCTCCCACTGTTCAAGATTGTCGGTGAAGTCGGCAACTCCACGGGCAGCAGCGGCAGCGTGATCACGTACAACACCTTTCAGACGGGCCCCGCGGACAAGTCGCGTACGTACGGGTCGGTGGGCATTCGCATCGGTATCTGATCGGATGTCAGCGCACGCGCGCGTGATCGCGCCGGATGACGGCATGTTCATGCGCCGTGCGCTGGCGCTCGCCGCGAACGGATGGGGACAGACGGCGCCGAACCCCATGGTCGGCGCCGTCGTCGTTCGCGATGGTGCCGTTGTCGGTGAGGGATGGCACACACGATACGGCGCCCCGCACGCCGAGATCGACGCGCTCGCTGCTGCTGGCGACGCGGCTCGTGGTGCCACCATGTACGTCACCCTCGAGCCGTGCACTCATCATGGCCAGACACCGCCTTGCGATCTCGCGCTCATGGCCGCCGGCATCTCGCGTGTGGTGATCGCGGCTGCTGATCCCAATCCCGTGGCCACGGGCGGCGCGGCCAGGTTGGTGGAGCATGGCGTGCACGTGGAACTGGGCGTGGAGGAAGCCGCCGCACGAGAACTCAACGCAGCGTTCTTCCACTCGTACGCGTCGCCCAGATCATTCGTGCAACTGAAGCTCGCGCTGTCGCTCGACGGCGCGCTGACCGACCACACGCGGCAGCGCGGGTGGCTCACCGGTGCCGATGCGCGCCGAGAGGTACATCGGCTTCGTGCGGGGTCCGACGGCGTCGCAGTAGGTATCGGCACGGCGCGGGCGGACGATCCGTTGCTCACGGTGCGCGACGCGCCGGTACCGCCCCGCATTGCCCCCGCGCGCATCGTGTTCGACACGTCCGCCCGATTGCCCCTGACCTCGAGGCTCGTCCAGACTGCGCGGCAGCAACGCACCATTGTCGTCTGCTGGGCGCCGGATCCCGCCCACGCGGCGGCGCTGGAGCACGCGGGCGTGACGCTCGTGCATTCGGCCACGCTCGCCGACGCGCTGGTGGCGCTGCGGACGGCCGGAATTCGCTCACTCCTCGTGGAGGGCGGTGCGGCGCTGGCCTCCTCCTTTCTTCAGGAAGCGCTGGTGGACCGCCTGATTATCTTTCGGGCACCCCTGATCCTCGGGGGCGGTGCGCTGAATGGCTTTGGGGGGCTTCCCCCAGCCACACTCGGCGCGGCTCTGCGGTGGCGCGTGGTCGACGCACGGCAGTTCGGCGACGATGAGATGACCGTGTACGCGCCGTCGTCCTGAGCGAAGCGAAGGACCTGCTTTACCCTGATCGGAGCTTTTTGAATTGTTCACGGGATTGGTGGACGACGTCGGCGTCGTCGAGCGCGTCGAGCAGGCCGATGTGGGGCGCCTGATGCGCATTGCATCGCGCTACACAGGTCTCGCCACCGGCGAGAGCGTGGCCGTGAATGGCGCCTGCCTTACCGTGGGCGAGTCGGGCGCCGGATGGTTCGACGTCGCCGCGGTCGTCCCCACCCTTGGCCGCACCACCATTGGCGAAGGGCACGCCGGCCGCCGGGTGAACCTCGAGCGCGCCTTGCGGCTCGGCGACCGCCTGGGCGGACATCTGGTGCAGGGCCACGTGGACGATGTGGGCCTGATCGAAGACGTGTCCCGCCGCGACGATGCCCTGCTGGTGGACATCCGCCTGCCCGACGACCTGGTGCCCCTCATGGTCCTGCACGGCTCCGTCACCGTCGACGGCGTGAGTCTCACGGTGAACGCACTGCCCTCGCCGGGGATTCTTCAGTTGTCCCTGATCGAATTCACCTGGCGGCACACCACTCTGGGCGCGTTGGCGGTCGGTGACGCGGTACACGTGGAAGCCGACATGCTTGGAAAGTATGTGCGCCAGCTCGTGGCGCCGTACGTCGCCACGTTGTCCTCCTGAGCCCAGCGAAGAACCTGCTTTTCCCCAACTGAATGATGTCATACAACACTGTAGAACAGGCCGTCGCCGATATCCGGGCCGGCAAGCTGGTGATCGTCGCAGACGATGAGGACCGCGAGAACGAGGGAGACCTCATCTGCGCGGCGCAACTCATCACCGCCGAGGCCATCAACTTCATGATCAAGCGCGCCGGAGGCCTCATCTGCCTGGCGCTGCCCGGCGAACGCGTCGACCAGCTCGGCCTCGCGCCCATGGCCGAGAGCAACCTGGATGAGTACCGCACCGCGTACACCGTGAGCGTGGATGCCTCGCCGCGGTTCGGTGTCACCACCGGCATCAGCGCGCAGGACCGGGCGACCACCATTCGCACCATCGTCGATCCCGCAACGGTACCGGGCGACCTGCGCCACGGCGGCCACATCTTTCCGCTCCGCGCACGCGATGGCGGCGTGCTCCAGCGCACGGGGCACACGGAAACCGCGGTAGACCTCGCGCGCCTCGCCGGCGTCTTTCCGGCCGGCGTCATCTGCGAAATTCTCAACGAGGACGCCACCACCGCCAAGCGACCGCAGCTCATCGAGTTCGCGAAGGTGCACGGCCTCACCTTCATCACCGTCGCGCAGCTCGTGGCGCACCGGCTCAAGAACGAACGCCTGGTGCACCGTGTCGCCGAGGCGCGCCTGCCCACCAACTTCGGCACATGGAAGATCGTCGGCTACCGCAACGACGTGGACGGTGCGGAGCACGTGGCCATTGTCTATGGCGAGATTGGTGACGGGGCGGACACGCTGGTGCGCATGCACTCCAAGTGCCTCACCGGCGACGTCTTTCACTCCATGCGCTGCGACTGTGGATGGCAACTCGACACCGCAATGCAGATGATCCAGGCCGAGGGCCGCGGCGTCATCGTCTACCTCGACCAGGAAGGTCGCGGCATCGGGCTGCTCAACAAGCTGAAGGCGTACGAGCTCCAGGACGGCGGTGCGGACACGGTGGAGGCGAACGAACGCCTTGGCTTCGCGCCCGACCTGCGCAACTACGGCATCGGCGCGCAGATCCTGCTCGACCTCGGCCTCACCTCCATCCGCCCCATCACCAACAACCCGCGCAAGATGGTGGGCCTTGAAGGTTACGGGCTCCGCGTCGACGAGCGCGTGCCCATCGTGCAGCCCCGGAATGACGAAAACGCGGGCTACATGGGCACGAAGCGCGACAAGCTCGGTCACCTGCTGGCCTCCTGACGAGACATGGCTGAATTCAACGGCGTACCCAACGGCGAGGGCCGGCGCTACGCCGTCCTCGCATCCCGCTTCAACAACACCATCACCAGCAAGCTGGCCGACGGCGCGATGGACGCGCTCATCCGTCACGGCGCGTCGTCGGAAGACGTCGACCTCGTGTGGGTGCCCGGCGCGTGGGAGCTGCCGTTCGCGGCGCGCCGCCTCGCGCAGACGGAGCGATACAATGCGATCGTCGTGGTGGGCGCGGTGATCCGCGGCGACACACCGCACTTCGATTTCGTGGCGGGTGAAGCGTCGCGCGGCCTGGCCGATGCCAGCAGCGAGTACGAGATCCCCATCGGGTTCGGGCTGTTGACCACGGACAACATGGAACAGGCCGAGGCTCGCGCTGGTGGCGAGTTCGGCAACAAGGGCTGGGATGCCGCCATCGCGGCACTCGAGATGTCGGATCTCTTCGAACGGCTCGATGGCGCGGACGAGGGTTGAGACCCGCGCGCGCGCGCGCGCACTGCAAGCGCTTTACGCATGGGACATGCGGGGCGACACCGCCAACCTCGAAAAGGTGGCCACCCAGGTGTGGGACGACATGGCCATCACGCCGGAAGAACGACGCGTGGCTGGCCCGCTCGTGCGGCTCGTGGCCAGCCGGCGCGTGGACATCGACGCGCAGCTCGCAAACGTCACCACCAACTGGCGGATGGAGCGCATCGGCGCCGTGGAGCGCTGCGTCCTCCGTCTTGCGGCTGCCGAGCTCACCATCGGGGACACACCGCCCAAGGTCGTCATCCAGGAGTCCGTCACGCTGGCGGAACGCTACGGCAGTGCGGCCAGTGCCAAGTTCGTGAACGGCGTCCTCGACGCGCTCGCACGGCGCATGGGGCGCATGTAGTGCGGCTGCTTCTCGTCAACTGGCAGGACCGTGACAACCCGCAGGCGGGGGGCGCCGAGATCCACCTGCACGAGATCTTCGGCCGTCTTGCCGCACGCGGTCACCACGTCACGCTGCTGTGCGGCGGGTGGCCGGGCTGCGAGCCCTCCACCACCCTCGACGGTATCCGCGTGATTCGCGTGGGCACGCGACACAGCTTTCCGTTCCTCGCGCGCCGGTATTACGAGCGCACGCTTGCGTCGCATCAGTTCGACCTGCTGGTGGAGGACGTGAACAAGGTGCCGCTGTACACGGCGCGCTGGAGCGGTCCGCCGGTCGTGGCGCTCGTGCCGCACCTCTTCGGCTCCACCGCGTTCAAGGAATTCTCCGTCCCGCTCGCTTCGGCCGTGTGGCTGGCGGAACGTCCGCTCGGTCGTGCCTACCGCGGCGTGCCGTTCCAGGCCATCAGCATGAGCACGGCGGCCGACCTCGCGCACCGAGGCATTCCACGCGCGTCCGTTACCGTGATCTATCCCGGCATCGATACCGTCTCGTACACCCCGTGCGACGGCACGCGCGCCGTGGAACCCGTGTTCGCGTACCTCGGCCGCCTGAAGAAATACAAGGGTGTCCACCTCGTCATCCGGGCCTTTGCCGCGATGCACCATCCCACGGCAACGCTCGAGATTGCCGGCGCGGGCGACTACCGGCCCTCGCTCGAACGGCTCGCCGCGTCGCTTGACCTCGGCGCGCGCGTGCGGTTTCTTGGACGTATCGACGAGAGCGACAAGCTGGCACTGTTGCGACGGGCATGGGCACTCCTGCTCGCGTCGCCCAAGGAGGGATGGGGCATCACGAATCTCGAAGCAGCCGCCTGCGGCACGCCCGTTATCGCGTCCAATTCGCCGGGCATTCGCGAATCCGTGCGCGATGCCGAAACCGGGTTTCTCGTGCCGCACGGGGAAATCAAGGCGATGGCCACCGCGATGACGCAACTCGCCCACGACCCCGCGCTCGTGACGACTCTCGGCCTTCAGGCGCGACAGTTCGCCGAGACGTTCACCTGGGAGCGCGCCGCAGACGAGACGGAGCGCCATCTCGATGCGGTCCGCGTGTCCGCCGCGAGCAACATGGTGCACGCATGACCACGCTGCTCGTCGCCGAACTTTTTCAGCAATTGCGGGACCTCCTCGAACTCGAGCTGGTGCCCGGTACTTCCGGGCTGGAGCGTGTCGTTTCGGCCGCGGACGTATCGAGCCCCGGGCTCGCCCTCGCGGGCTTCGTCGCGCGCTTCCCCGCCGAGCGGCTCCAGGTGTTCGGCGAAACGGAGGTCACGTACCTGCGCTCGCTCGATTCGGTCACTCGACGCGAGCACCTCCAGAAGTTCTTTTCGTTCCCCTTTCCCTGTCTCTTCGTCACCAAGGGCCTCGAGCTCCCCCTCGAAGTCGTGGAGGAGGCGGCCAAGTTCGAAGTGGCCATCCTGCGCTCGGCGCTCAAGACGAACGAGTTCTACAATCGCGTCAAGCCGTGGCTCGAGGATCACTTCGCGCCACAGACCACGTTGCACGGCTCGCTCGCCGACGTCTACGGAGTCGGCGTGCTCTTCATGGGCCAGAGCGGCATCGGCAAGTCGGAATGCGTCCTCGATCTCGTGGAGCGCGGCCACCGACTCGTGGCCGATGATCTCGTGCTCGTGCGTCGGCGCGGTACAGAAGTGCTCATTGGACGCGGTCATGAGCTGCAGCGTCACTACATGGAAATTCGCGGCGTGGGGCTGGTGGATATCCCCGCCATCTTCGGCATCCGCGCCGTCCGGCAGCAGAAGCGCATCGAGGTGGTGGTGCAGCTCGTCGAATGGCAGCAGGGCGCCGAGGCGGATCGCACCGGGCTCGATGGAGAGACCATGGACATCCTCGGCGTGCCCACCCCGCGCATCACCATCCTGCTCAATCCCGGCAAGAACATCACGGTCGTCGCCGAGGTCATCGCCATGCACCACCTGCTCAAGTTCAGCGGCATTGACCCCGCCGAGCGATTCAATGCCGGGCTGATCAAGCAAATGCGCGACAAGGCAGAGATCCAGCGCTACCTGCGCGAAGATCATGAGTGACACGGCGGGACGCGCCCTCGTGGCCGGACACGCGGACTTCGCCGCGGGCATGATCTCCGCCGTGCAGCAGATCACGGGGCAGGGCGCTGTCCTCATCCCCATCCAGGTGCGCGATCTGTGCAGCGACGACATCCAGCAGATGCTGTACCAGGCCATGATGACCACGGGCACGCGCGTCATCTTCACGGACCTGCAGGCGGGTAGTTGCACCATGGCGGCGCGCCGCGTGCTCCGGGAAATCGGTGAAGGTGTGCTGGTGGCCGGCACCAACCTGCCCATGCTGCTCGACTTCGCGCTCTCCACCAACGCGAACGCAGTCGAGGCCGCGGCGAGTGCGGCGGAGCGGGGTCGCGGCGCGGTCACCGTGCACACCGCGTCGCCCGCATGACGCTCGTCCTGAATCGAATCGATGACCGCCTGATTCACGGGCAGGTCGTCGTTGGCTGGGGTCAGCCGCTCGACGTGAAGTCCATCGTGCTCGTGGACGACGCCGTGGCATCCAGCGACTGGGAACAGGATCTCTACCGAATGGGCGTGCCGCCCGAGATGGAAGTGCGCTTCCATTCGGCCGCCGATGGCGCGCCGCTCCTCGACGGCTATCGCACCGAAGCGCGGCCCGGCATCCTGCTCACCGGCGACATCGCCACCATGCGCGCGCTCGTGGTGCATGGCGGCGTGCGCGACGTGAACGTGGGCGGAATCCATCACCGCGCGGGTCGCACCCAGCACCTGCGCTACGTGTTCCTCACCGCGGCGGAAGAGGCCGCCCTGGCCGAGCTCGTGACGCTGGGCGCGGTGGTGACCGCGCAGGACGTGCCGGCGACGCGTGCCGTGCCGCTCGCTGAACTCGTCGCGGCGCGGCTGAGCGCATGAGGGAACTGCTGCCTCTCGCGCTGCTCGGCGGCGTCCTCGGCCTCGACGTCGTGTGCTTTCCGCAGATGATGGTGTCGCGTCCGCTCGTGGCCGCGACGCTGGCGGGCGCGTTTGTCGGCAATCCGGCGATGGGGTTGTTCGTCGGCGTGACACTCGAGCTCATTGCCCTGGCGACACTCCCGTTTGGCGCATCACGGTATCCCGAGTGGGGCTCGGCCGCCGTGGTTGGCGGGGCCATCTCGGCGGCAATGCAGGGACAGCGCGCGGGTGTGCTGTCTGTCGGCGTCCTTGCGGCGCTGGCGACTGCCTGGGTGGGCGGCCTCACGCTCGTCCAGCTGCGCGTGTTCAATGCATGGCTGGCCCGCGGTCGGCGGCCAGCGCTCGACGCTGGATCGCGTGGCACGGTCATCGGCCTCCAGCTCGCCGGCCTCACCGCGGACGCCGTGCGTGCGGCTGTGCTCACCGCGGTGGCCTACGCGCTGCTCTTTCCCGTGGCACGCGCCACCCTTGGCGTGTGGTCGCTCGGCGAAGCGCTGTCGCGAGGATTCGTCGTCGCCATGGCGGCTGCGGTCGCAGGGGGGGCGTCGTGGACGATCTTCCACTCCGCGCGCGGTGCGCGCTGGTACTTCGTCGTCGGCCTCGCCGTGGGTCTGCTCATCCTGGTGGGCAGATGACCGCGGCCTCGGCGA
>JACMOE010000169.1 GCA_014378185.1 Gemmatimonadaceae bacterium
CCTGCTCCTGGCCTGCGAAAAACAGGTCCTTCGCGTTGCTCAGGACGACAATCTCTGCTATCGGGATTTCGTGAAAAGTCCACTATTGTCCGACTTACAACGCTAAATCGCTGACCACTGATCGGGACGCGCCGCCTGCACGCTCGCGCGATACCGGCGATAGGGACCCTCGTACATGGCGTGCGCCGCGGCGCTCGAAGGTTGTGACGGTGAGCGGATGAGCGTCGCGTGCACCGCGCTCGCCACGTCGGCGAACGCACCAGCCCCCACCGCGGCGAGCAAGGCCGCTCCGTACGCCGGCCCCTCTTCCCGATTCACGGTGCTCACGGGCAGTCCGAACACCTCCGCCTGGAGCCGCCGAACGAACGGGCTCTTCGCCCCACCGCCCGTGAGCAATAACTGCGTGGGCGACATGCCGAGATCCTGGAGGATGGTCAGCGAATCGCGGAGCGCGAAGGTCACGCCCTCGAGCACCGCGCGCGTCATGTGCGCTCGCGTGTGCGCAAGGCTCAGACCCAGGAACGCGCCGCGCGCCTCGGCATCGCGAAGTGGAGTCCGCTCCCCCTGAAGATACGGAAGGAAAGTCACGCCTCCCGCGCCCGCCGGCACGCTCGAAGCCTCGGCATCCAGCAACGCGTCGGCATCGCGCATGCCCGCGAGCTCGCGAGCGAGCTGGTCACGATACCACGCGAACGCGCCACCCGCCGAGAGCACGACGCCCATCATGTACCACGTATCCGGCACAACGTGACAGAAAGTATGGGCACGCAAAGCGGGATCCACGCGAGGCTCGAGCATGGGAGCCAGCACCGTTCCCGACGTTCCCCAGCTCGACACCGCCTCACCCGGCGCGATCACACCAACGCCGGCCGCGCCGCATGCGTTGTCCGCGCCGCCACCTACCACCGGCGTTCCGGATGCGAGGCCCGTAACCGCCGCGGCATCGCTGGTCACTCGGCCGAGTACCTCGGATGACCCGCCCACATCGGGCACGATGGATCGCGACACACCCACAGCAGCAAGAATCTCGTCGCTCCACCGCAGGTGCGCAGTGTCATACATGAGCGTCGCCGATGCATCCGACGGATCGGTCGCCAACACGCCCGTGAGTCGATACCGGATATAATCCTTGGGCAGGATCACGGTGGCGAGCCGCGCGTATGCCTGCGGCTCGTGCGTGCGCAGCCAGAGCACCTTGGGCAACGTGAACCCCTCGAGCGCGGGATTGCACGCGAGGTCACGCAGGCGCGCCTCACCCCCAACGCGCTCCGTGATCTCGGCACATTCGACCGTCGTGCGGCCGTCGCACCACAGCAGGGCTGGTCGGATCACGTCGCCCGCCTTGTCGAGGAACACCGACGAATGCATCTGTCCCGAAATGCCGATGGCCTCGATGGACGCATCCGGCCGAGCACGACGCACGGCATGTATTGCAACGACCGTCGCGTCCCACCAGGCCGCGGGATCCTGCTCCGCCCAACCAGGCTGCGGCGTGGAGAGCGTCAGTGGCGTGGTCGCAGAGGCAGCGACCTCCCCGCTCCGGGCCACGAGAATCGCCTTGACGCCACTGGTGCCCACGTCGAGCCCCAGGAACAGCGCGTCACCCACTCAGCGCACTCCGAGCAGGATCTCGATAGTGAGTTGGTCGAGGCGTTCGTACGCATAGCCCTTCGCTCGCATCGCCTCGAGGTCGAACTGTTCGTCCTTGATCGCCTGCCCGTCGTGCAGGAAGCTGATGCGCATTCCGGGTGCCGCTCCGCGTGCGTCGAGCGCAGCGAGGAGTTGCGTGATCTCCGGGTCCGCGTGGAATGCAGCCACCTTTTCCTTGAGCAACAGGTAGGTACGCATGCTGCCACGCGCAAACTCCCACACGCCCGCTTCGTCCTCGGTACGATACGCATGGCTGTCGAAATGCTTCATGCCCGCGTACCCCGCATCCTCGAGCAGCTTGACCAGGAAGAACGCCTGCTTGAGATCCTCGCTGCCGAAGCGATGATCCTGGTCGTAGCGACCGGGCTTCTGCGCGTTGAGGTCGATGTGGAACAACTTGCCCACCTCCATCGCCTGCGCCACGCCATGCGCGAAATCGAGCCCCGCCATCGAGTCGTGCGCCACCTCCGGATTCACCCCCACCATGTCGGGATGATCGAGCGTGTAGATGAAGGCGAGCGCGTGCCCGATGGTGGGCAGGAAGATGTCGCCGCGCGGCTCGTTCGGCTTGGGCTCCAGGGCAAACCGGTAATTGTACCCCTGCGCGATGTTGTATTCGCACAGGAAGTTGATGGCGTCGCGGAACCACTTCATCGCTTCGCGCGGGTCCTTCGCCGCGTTGGTCTCCACGCCCTCGCGTCCGCCCCAGAACACGTACGTCTCGGCGTCGAATTCCTTGCCGAGATCCATCGAGCGCATCGTCTTCTGCAGCGCGTGGCGACGTACAGCCGAGTCGTTGCTCGTGAACGCGCCGTCGCGAAAGACAGGGTCGCCAAACAGGTTCGTCGTGGCCATGGGTACCTTCATGCCGCTCTCCTTGAGCGCGGCACGGAAGTCACGCACGATCTTCTCGCGCTCCGCCGTGGTGGCGTCGCGCGGCACGAGATCGTTGTCGTGGAAGTTCACGCCATATGCGCCGAGTTCGCCGAGCTTCTGCACGATGCGCACGGGAGACATGGCGGGGCGCACGGCGTCGCCAAATGGATCGCGGCCCGGGTTCCCCACGGTCCACAGGCCGAAGGTGAATCGGTGCTCTGGTCGTGGCGTGCGGACGTCCTGCGCAAAAGGCTTGGTCATGTGGTGGTCAGGGAATGGCGTTGCAGCGCCGCGTGAGGACAGCTTTTTGTCAGCGGGGCGAACCTAGTACGTCACGGCGACCGGCGCGAGTCGGCGCGGTGTGGTGTCTCGCCGGAGGCTTGGTCAGCCCCCGCCAACATCCTCCGCATCGTCCTCGCGCTCGATCTTCGCCACGCGCCGCGCATGACGTCCCCCGGCGAACGGCGTGTCGAGCCAGGCCTTCAGGATGGCCCTGCCCTCCTCTGCCCCAACGAACCGCGCGGGCAGCACCAGCACGTTCGCATCGTTGTGCTCGCGCGCCAGCGCGGCAATTTCCGGAGCCCACGCCACCGCCGCACGCACATGCGGATAGCGATTGGCGGTATACGACATCCCCAGCCCCGTGCCGCACAACAGCACGCCTCGGCGGTTCTCACCGTCCGAGACGCGTTTGGCAAGCGGATGCGCGAAGTCCGCATAGTCGATACTCGCATCCGTGCTGGGCCCCAGGTCCTGCACGGCGTAGCCGAGGGACTTGAGCTCCGCCTCGAGCGTTTCCTTCAGCTCGAAGCCCGCGTGGTCGGACGCGATGAGGATTGTTTCGGATGATGCAGGCATTCAGCGCTCCTTCGTATGATCTGACTGTCGAACTGCAAGACCCTATTTATTCGGCCATTGCGGCCACGTCCGCACCATGCTGCCCACCGCCTTGATGCGCTGCTCGGCGAGGCGATCCGCGGCCACGTAGGTGGGCACGTTGTCGTGCTTCGCGATGGCGAACACCTTGAGGATGGTGTCGTAGATCTCGTCCGCCTTGCGGAACGCGCGGGCGGAACTCCACCCAGCGAGCTCCGAGTAGACGTTGATCACGCCGCCGGCGTTGGCCACGTAGTCCGGTGCGTAGAGAATGCCGCGCTCCTCGAGCACCACGCCGTGGCGCTCCTCGAGCAGCACGTTGTTCGCCCCGCCCGCCACGATCTCGCACGCGAGCTGCGGAATGGTGGCGTCGTTGATGATGCCGCCCAGGGCGCACGGGGCAAAGACGTCGGCCTGCACGCCGTAGATTTCCTCGGGCGCAACGGAACGCGCTCCGAACTCCGCGACCACCTGCTTCACGCGCTCCACGTCGATGTCGGTGACGACGAGCTTCGCGCCGGCCTCATGCAGCTCTTTGAGGAGATAGTAGCCCACGTGGCCGGCGCCCTGCACCGACACGGTCCTGGTGCTGAGGTCATCCGAGCCCCACCGCTCCCGCGCGGACGCCTGAATGGCGCGAAACACGCCGTGCGCCGTGACGGGAGACGGGTCGCCCGACCGGCCGGCCAGCCCCGACACGTTCTTCGTCTCCATGTGCACGAAGTCCATGTCCGCGGTGCTCGTGCCCACGTCTTCCGCCGTGATGTACCGGCCACCGAGCGACTCCACGAAGCGGCCGTGTGCGCGGAAGATCATCTCGCGGTCTGCCGTCTTGTTGTTGCCGATGATGACCGACTTGCCGCCGCCCAGGTTGAGGCCGGCCACGGCGTTCTTGTAGGTCATGCCGCGCGCAAGGCGCAGCGCGTCCACGATGGCTTCCTCATCGCTGGCGTACTGCAGGAAGCGCGTGCCACCCAGGGCGGGGCCAAGCGTGGTGCTGTGCACCGCGATGATGCCGCGATAGCCTGCAGACGAATCGTTGCAGATCACGAGTTGCTCGTGACCCATGGAGGCGATCGTATCGAAGAGCTGCATTGCTGTGTGGTCGAGGTTGAGGGTGTTCCGTTATGACAAGCAGGTACTCTGCTTCGCTCAGGACGACATCGTTCCTTGCGCTACGACAGGTACAATTCGCGCGCAATCACCATGCGCTGCACTTCCGACGTCCCTTCATAAATCTCCGTGATCTTCGCGTCGCGAAAGAACTTCTCCACGGGATAGTCCTTCACGTAGCCATAACCGCCGAAGATCTGCACCGCCTCGGTGGTCACGTACATCGCCGTCTCGCTCGCGAGCAGCTTGCACATCGACGCGTGCATGGTGGTGGACTCGCCGCGGTCCTTCGCCGCCGCCGTCGCGTGCAGCAGCGCGCGTACGGACTCGATCCGCGCGCCCATGTCGGCCAGCTTGAACTGGATGGCCTGGAACTCCCGTATCGCCTGGCCAAACTGCTTGCGCTCGGCCGCATAGGCGAGCGATGCATCGAGCGCCGCGCGGGCGATGCCGATGGCCTGCGCGGCAATGCCAAGCCGGCCGTTGTCCAGGGACTGCATGGCGTAAGCGAAGCCCTGGCCTTCCTCACCGAGCAGGTTGGCCGCGGGCACGCGGAGGGCGTCGAGGTTGAGCTGCACCGTCGGCGACGCGCGGAGCCCCATCTTGTCCTCCTTCTTGCCCACGTGAAAGCCCGGCAGGTCCGGCGTCACGATGAAGCACGAAATTCCCTTCGATCCACGTCGCGCATCCGACGTGTCAGTGCGAGCCATCACCATGATGACGCCGGCGAACGTGCCCGAGGTGACCCAGCTCTTCGTGCCCGTCAGGAGCCAGTCGTCGCCATCGCGCACCGCCTGGCACCGAAGCGACGACGCATCGCTCCCCGCCTCCGGTTCACTGAGCGCAAACGCGCCGATGATTTCCCCCCGCGCCATGGGCGCGAGCCAGCGCTCCTTCTGCACCTCGCTGCCGAAATCGAGCAACATCTGCGTGGGCAGGGAGTTGTGCACGCTCATGAGCACCGCCGCTGACGCATCTGCCGCGGCGATCTCCTCGAGCGCGAGCAGGTACGACAGCGTATCGAGCCCCAGCCCGTCGTGGATCTCGGGAAGCAACATGCCGAGAAACCCGAGCTCACCCATGCGGTGCGCGACCGCCACCGGAAAGCTCGCGTCGCGATCCCAGGCCGCCGCGTGCGGAGCGATCTCCGCGCGCGCAAAGTCGCGGGCGAGCCTCTGGATCTCCTGCTGCGTTTCGGTGAGTGGCGTGAGGGACATTGAGGGACGGGGGACGGGACGGGTCGCTCGCTGGCGCTTGCTGGACGGGGGACGGGTCGCTCGCTGGCGCTCGCTGGACGGGGAGACTCTGAACGGTAAATGGAAGCGCGCATACCGGGGAGCACCCCGTCCCCCGTCCCCCGTCCCCCGTCCCCCGTCCCCCCTACTCCCCCCCGCCCCTCTTCCTCGCGGCATGCCTATCCTGTCCGGCATGCTCCTCGCCCCCCCTCGGCGCG
>JACMOE010000170.1 GCA_014378185.1 Gemmatimonadaceae bacterium
ATACCGGCGGTGCCACCGGGCGCACCGGTGAGTCCGTGAAAGAATTCCTCGAAGGCGTAGGCGCCGGGTGCGGCCAACTTCTTCTCCATGACCTGATTCAGGCGTGCAAGGCTGTCGTGTCGCCCAGCGCGCGCGAGGGCGAGCGCGAGCCATCCCAGCCAGATCGTCCAGATGCCGCCATTGTGGTACTCGTGCGGCCGGTTGCGGAACCCGTGCAGTTGATAGCGCGCCAGCGACGGCCAGTCGGGGTGCGATTCGTCGATGACCGGGTGGAACGCAGGGGGCAGGGCGCCGCGGGCAAGGTAGTGTACGTCGATCCAGTCCAGCGCTGGGAGGGCAAGGGCTGGCGCAACGCCCGATGCGCCGAGGAGCGCGCAGGTGGCGAGGTCGAAGATTTCGTGTGTGCGGATGGGGGAGACGGCGGCGATGGGATACGGCCGCTCCGGAGCGCGGGACGCGAAGGTCACGCCAATAGTGGCCTCGATACGGGAGGACTTGGTGCGCCACGCTTCCTCGTCGAAGACCTCGCTCACGAGACGCAGGCCCCAGGCGCGGAGCACCTGGTCGTGCAGTACATACCCCTCGTAGATGTACTCGTCGGCCCAGTTGCCCCCAACGGGCACATAGAGGAGGTGGCGACCGTTGTATTCGAGCGCGTCGAGCAGGTGCACCACGCGGTGCACGGAGCGATGGAACGGCGCGGGGTCGAGCACTCCCGCGCGCGCCGCCAGTCCAATGCCGATGAGGTACCACAGCGGCGAGTCCAGGCGAGGAACGAGCGTGCCGAAGCTGACGCGCGGCGCATGGTGATCGGCCAGCAGGTAGTTGGAAGCAATCTGGCCTTCGCTGCCCTGCAGATCGCGCAGGTGACCGAGCGTGTGGGCAAGTCCGGCAATGGTCGCCTGGTCCCCGACAAGCAGGCCCGCGATACCCCCCATCACGGCGTCGCGGGCGAACACCGCACCGTAGTTGGCGTGATTGGACGCCGAAGCGCGAATGCCCCACGTTCCGCTGAGCGTGCGGAGGAGCGAGAGTGCATCTTCGTACCGCGGGACCGTCAGGACCACGGGTGCCTCGCAGCGGCAAGGGGACGTGTAGAGGAAGCGCGCCGCTCGGGCGCGCAGAGGGAACATAGCGCGCGATGCAATCCACAGTGAACGAGGTGGTTCCGATGCCAGGCAGCGCCAATCCACGACGACCCGCCTTGTCGATCGTGCAGATCCTGAACATGAACATCGGCTTTTTCGGCATCCAGTACAGCTTCGGCTTGCAGCAGAGCAACATGAGCCCGATTTACAAGTATCTGGGAGCCTCCGAGGCCAGCCTGCCATTGCTGTGGCTGGCGGGCCCGATGACGGGGCTGCTCGTCCAGCCCATCATTGGAGCCATGAGCGACCGCACACTCAGTGTCCGCGGCCGGCGAACACCATATTTTCTCGTGGGCGCGATTCTCTGCAGCATCGCGCTGTTCTGGATGCCCTTCAGTCCGACGCTGTGGATGGCTGCTGGCCTTCTCTGGATCCTGGATGCCGGCAACAATGTCACGATGGAGCCGTACCGGGCGTTCGTGAGCGACCGGCTGGATGTGAGCCAGCACTCCGTGGGATTCCTGACGCAGAGTGCGTTCACGGGACTGGGGCAGACGCTGTCCTATCTCACGCCGTCGCTGCTGCTGTACGTCGGCATGAATCGCGACGCGGTAAATGCGCATGGCATTCCACAGGTGACAGTCGTGGCGTTCCTCATCGGGGCGGTGTTGTCCATCACCTCCATCCTGTGGACGGTGCGCACGACCAAGGAGATTCCGCTCACGCCGGAGGAGCGCAGCCGCATCGAGGCGCTGCCGCGCGGGTTGGCGGCTGCCCTCCGCGAGGTGGCCGAGGCGATGCGTGAGATGCCGGCGACCATGCGACAGCTTGCGGTGATGAAGCTGTTCCAGTGGTACGCCATGTTCTGCTACTGGCAGTATGTCGTGCTGTCGCTGGCCTCCACGCTGTTCCGCACGCACGACGCCAGTACCCCGGGCTTTCGCGAAGCCTCGCTCATCAACGGACAGATTGGAGGGTTCTACAACTTCGTGGCGTTCGTAGCGGCGTTCGCCATGGTTCCATTGGTGCGCCGCATTGGCCCAAAATGGACGCACGCCATCTGCCTGTCGCTCGCCGGCGTCGCGATGCTCGCCCTGCCCGCCATCACCTCGCGTGCCCTGCTGTTCATTCCCATGGTCGGTATCGGGCTGGCGTGGGCCAGCATCATGGCCAACCCCTACGTCATGCTCGCTGGCTGCATTCCGCCGCAACGCGTGGGCGTCTACATGGGAATCTTCAATATGTTCATCGTGATCCCGATGATGATCGAAATCTTCACCCTGCCGCTCTTCTACCAGTCGTGGCTCAACGGCGAACCGGGCAACGTGATTCGCCTGGCCGGTGCACTCATGCTGTGCGCGGCGGTGGCGGCAACGTTCGTGCGAGGGCAGGGCCCCCTGACCTCCCGACAACAGTCAACCGATCCTGCACGATGAAGGCGATCTCTTCGTCCACGCTGATGCGCCCGGCGATCCGTCGCCATGGGGCAATTTTGCCGGGTGTGGTCGGCCTGCTCCCGGCACTCCTGCTCGCGTGCAGTACGCCGGTGCGGGCGCCCCAGCCGGGCGCCGCCACGGCACTCTATGATCCCGCGCACGACCTGGGCCCCTTGTTTCACGA
>JACMOE010000171.1 GCA_014378185.1 Gemmatimonadaceae bacterium
GTCTCGAATACGCGCCAGTAGTACGGGTACTCCTCCGGCTGGAATGAATCCTTGCCGAAGAGGATCCGGTCCTGGTACTTCACGAAGAAGTCGTGCGCCACGCGCGGTTGCCGCCCGATGTCGTACAGCACCGCGCCCACTTCGGTGTACACGTTCGGCATCTCGTCCAGCACCTTGCCGAACCGCGCGAGATCGTTGGCCTGCCAGCCCATGTGCGCCGTGACGAACGTGGTCTTCGGGTGCTTTCGGAACAGGTTGTCGCGTTCCGCAATCAGCGTCTCGAAGCTGGGATAGCGATCCTGCGGATAGCGGCGCTCGGGGAACAGCGCCTGCTCCAGCCATCGCTCGTTTGTGTAGTCCAGCGGACGGAAGAACTGCTCCGGATCGCCGGTGTGGATGAAAACGGGAAGCTTCAGTCGCGCGCAGGCCTCCCAGATGGGGTCCAGGTCCGGATCGTCGAGCTTGAGGCGTGATCCATCCGGCTTGCGAACGGACAGCCCAAAGCTCTTCGAGATTTCGCCTACGCCAACCGCGCCATTGGCCACGTCCGCCTCCAATTGCGCCACGGCCTTCTCGGCCCACGCCGGCCCCACGTTCTGGAAGCTGATACCGGCAAGTATGCGCACCCGGTCCTTCATCTTGTCCGAACCGCGCACGCTGGCAACGGTGTTCTTCAACCGGTCGCCCGACATGTTGTCTGCCGACACCATCATCCGCACGTTCAGGCTGTCCAGCGCCGCGCCGAGGCTCGCGAGTCCCTCGCTCGTGCCCAGCAGTCCCTGCGGATGGCCGTGGAAATCGATGGCGGGATACTTCGCCGACTTCACCATGTGCACCGGCGCCACCAGCGTTGACCTCGGCCGATAGTCCAGGATGCTCGGCACCGGAACCTCCGGCGCCATGCAATTGCGCGGGCGGATTTCCGTGGTGCCTGGAGGACATGGCTCGCCCTCCGGAATGGCGGTGCCTCGGCTTCCGCGCTGGGCGGCGGCAGGGTTGCCGAAGGCAATGATAGCCAAGCCGACTGCGACGAACGTATTCCGCATGAAGTCTCCAGTTTTACATGAGTTGTCGTCCTTCGCTTCGCTCAGGACAACAAGGATTTCACCCACCGCCCACTCATCGCGCCAATATCGGCCATCACCGCCACGTCTGTCGTCCCAGACGATTTCAGCACATGAAAGCTATGGTCCGCTCCATCGATCCAGTGCATCTCCCACGGCGCCACCACCGACGTAAGCGTCTGCTCCATCAGCTCGCGCGTGCACAGCGCGTCGCGCGTGCCGCTGAACGCCAGCACGGGCATGGTGATGCGGGGCAGGTGGGCATCCCGAAGCTTCTCCGGCTGGCCAGCCGGATGCAGCGGATACGCGAGCAGCAGTAAGCCGTCTGCATCGAAACCATCGGCCGCGAGCATCGACGCCGCTCGCCCACCCATGGACCGCCCGCCAATCACCAGTGGTCGTGGGCTAGCAAGCTCCAACCTGGTGCGCTCGATCACGGCCCTCACGGTGTCCATCAACTTCGGCATCGCGTCGGGACGACCGCTCTTCTTCTCCTTGTACACGAAATTGAAGCGCACCACGCCAAGCCCCGCGTTCCGCAACGCGTTGGCCGACGCGAGCATCCCGCGGTCGGACATGTTGCCGCCTGCACCATGGGCGAACACGAACACCGCGCTGTCCGCACCCGCTGTCGAGGGCTCATACGATGCGGACACAGTATCGGCGCCGACAGCAACCTGCCAATTCACTGCGTTCATGGCGACCGCGGTGTCAGTCCCATCTCATCGAGAAAACGGTGACCACCGGTGGGCTTGCCGCCGCGACTGGCAACGCGCGTCATCACCAGCCGGTCCTGCGTTCGCGTCATGCCCACGTACAACAGCCGCCGCGCTTCCTCGATCTCCTCGGGCTTCGGCGCCTTTGTGGGGGAGCCACCGGGCAACTGCTCGTCCTCCGCACCCACCACGTACACGCGCGAAAACTCGAGCCCCTTGGTGGAGTGCAGCGTCAGCAGGTTCACGCGCATGCGCTCCGGTTCGTGCCCATCGAGACGGGAAAGAACGGCGCGCTCCAGGAACAGCGCAAGCTGGCCCGCCAGCGGCCCATCGGGAATCTCGGCGATCAATCGTCGGAGACGCATCATCGCCGCGGGATACCGCTCGTCCGCGTTCTTCACGGCGCGGATCTTCATCATGCGCTCCACGCCACCCAGCATTCCGATCACTTCGTCAGCGTCGGGAATGGTGATGTCGTCCCCTGTCTCACGCTCGTACCAGTCGAGAGCGCCGCTGTAGGCACCGAGGGCGAATACAACAGTGAGTTTGCGAAAGAGCAGGGCTTCCTCGCACATCGTTGCCTCGTCACTGAGCGCGAGCGCGATGCCCAGGTGACCCAACAGGTCCACGAGGGCCGTCTTGCGCGCGCGGGCGTGCTTCAAGCCATCGAGCGCAAGCAGCACCTTGGCCAGCGTGCGCGTGTCGTCGAGCGCGCGATGCGATTGCCCGGCATCCACGCCGAATTGTCGCGCGAGGTCCACCAGCTTGCGGCTCGTTGCCGAGAGATCGCGCGCCAGGGGAAGCGTGTCATAGGTGCAGAGATCGAACTTCGCCCCGATCTCCTTCGCCATCCGGGTGATGATCCGGAAGTCGAAATCGTAGCCGTTGTGGGCGACGATCACGTCATCGCCACAGAAGGCACGAAACTCGGGCCAGATCGACGCGAACGATGGCGCATCCGCCAACTCCGCCTCACCGATGCCATGCGCGGCAAATGCACCGGCAGTCACTCGCTTGCCCGGCTTCACCAGCGTGCTGAACTCATCCACGATCCTGCCGTCGCGCACCCGCACCGCCGCGATCTCCACGATATCCGCCGTACCGGTGTCGTTGTCCGTGGTCTCCAGGTCGAACGCGGTAAAGCTCGTGAACGTGGACGATGACTCGCTCATCTCGATGAGCTGCGCTGCCTTGAACAC
>JACMOE010000172.1 GCA_014378185.1 Gemmatimonadaceae bacterium
AGCTTTCCGGCGAGTGATCCGCCGGGCGGTTGGTGAGGCCTCAGTCTGGAGCGCGGTGCGCATCGCGCCGAGCTGCCGCTGTCACTGCCGTGATTCAGCCACCCGCGTGCGGGGGAACATCGCGCGTTCGCAGGCCGTTCGGTCGGGCGCATCGACGCACGTGCCGAAGTTCGCAATCCGAGGTAGCGTCCACATCCATCCGTCACGAGTGATCAGCTGCACCTCGCTCACACGCTCCTCAGTGCTGTACCAGACGACATGGTCGCCCATCGTCGCCGGATGAAGACCGGTTGCGGTAACTACATTCACGGCAACGACGTCATCGGTCAGCACACCATTCACGATGTCCTCCCCGACATCAGGTCGCCTCACGGGCGCGTGACCCACTCCCACGTTGCCAGGGACACCGAAGGGGATGAACTGCGGACCGCACGATGCCATCGCTCCGCCACCGCTGCTCGCGTCACCCGAGCCCCAGCGGAACTGCACGCAGATGTCGTGGTCACCCCACTCCGAACCCGGCTGCGACCCCGGACGCTCGAACACCGTCGCCTCGACGTCGATGCCGTCGATCCGCTCCTTGAGCAGCACCTTCAGCGGGCCGGCATCCTCAATCGAGCGACCGGCGCCGCCCTGTATGTGACGCAGGAACTCCTGTGCGTCGACCGAGGGCTGTTCCGTCGATGCGGGGCCATGGAATACGTCGAGTATGCCCTCGCTCGCCTTGCCCACGACGTCAGCCACCCGCTCGCTCGCAGCGGCGGCGATGCCGGTCAGCAGCACGAGGGCGCCGAGGGAAGCGAACGCGACACGCAGCACGCGCACGCGATGACGGCGGCGACTGACATCACGGGTCGCGGCGCGGAGCAGCTCCCCACGAATGACATCGAAGGGATCGAGTGTGGTGTCAGTCATGCGAATCGTCCTTCCAGTTCGGCGTTGAGCGTGCGGAGGCCGCGCATCACGCGCATGCGCACCACGTCGGGCGTGACGTCGAGGCGGCGGGCGATCTCGTCGTAGGGAAGCTCGTCGAGCACGCGCAGCTCGATCGCGGCGCGCTGGTCTTCGGGGAGCTTGTGGAGCGATGCTGCGAGGTCCGGGCCGAGCTGCTCGACGAGCAGGCGATCGAGCGTGTCGTCATCCTCAGCCGGAGTGTCGAGGTCGAGTTCGATGCCGAGCCGGCGCATCGCTTTCGCGTCGACGCGCTGGCGCCGGCTCCATTGGCGCCACAGGTTGCGCGCGATACCGTGCAACCAGGGTCCGACACTGCCGGTCTCGTCGGGCCTGCAGCGGCGGCGCGATATCCACGCCTGAGCGAAGGTCTCGGCCGTCAGCTCCCACGCGACCTGATCTCCGACCTGTGCCGCGAGCCAGCCATGGATCGCGCGGGCGTGCCGCACGTAGATGGCGTCGAACGCCTGCGGGTCGCGGCCGGCGCGGCGCATGAGCTCGCCGTCGGTAGGTGTCGGAGCGGGATCCATACGAGTACATGGATCATGCCGGGATTTCGTAACCGCGCGGAGTGCGTGTGTGCCAAAAGTGTGTCAACAGCGGCCATCTGAATGATGCCGTCTGCTCGCTGTGCTTCAATGGCAGAAGCACAGGAGGCAGACATGAGTGAGAACAAGACAACGCAGGGCGGTGGTGAGAAGCGAGGGTCATGGACTCGAGCGACCGGCACTCCGCAGCCGGGGAAGGTACCCCCGCCCCCGCCACCCCCCGCTCCGAACAAGAACTGACGGGCTTTGGCCGAATTCCTCACATCGCAACAGGCAGCTGACTTCCTCCTCGTCGTAGCGCCCGGCTAGATGTGCGTCGCCACGTATGGGCAGCGTTTCCCGCAGCGCCCGTCCGAGCTGTCGGCGCGGATCATTCCCAGTCTTGTGATCAGCCTGCCGCTGATCGCGCTCGCTCGAGTGGTCGCAGACTTCGCGCGGGTAGCGCCCGATCCGTTGGCGGTGCCGTACCTGGTGATCGTTGTGCTGCTCGCGCTCTCGGCAGGACAACTTGCCGGGGTTGCCATCAATAGCGATCCGGGTCGCAGGGCGCTGAGTTGGCTCGGAATCAGCGGACCCGAGCGTTCGGTCTCGGATCGGGTCTTGCGCAGACTACCCGAGAACGAATTCATTACCGTCACCTTCCGGGACGGGCGTATCCTTTCCGGGTTCCCGCGCCACGGCACGAACGACCCCGACACCCAGCGTCAGGAACTCTTCATGACACAAACGTCGTGGTACAGCGGCTTGCCGAAAGCCCCATGGCTCGATCGGCGCTCTCAGGGTGGGGTACTCATCAACTTCGACGACGTGGCGATCATCGGGATGGATGTCGACGCGGGCTAGCGGGCCCCGCCATCGATCGTTACGCCAGCCGGTTCGCCCCACGAGAGCGCGACGGATGTCATCACAACAACCGTATTACCCCTCAGAGCTTGACGGGCGTGCCGCCGGCCTCGATCGAGACCTGCTCCCACTCGGCCCACTCGGCGAGGCGCCGTGCGTAGACGGCCTTCGAGATCTGCGTGGCGGTCTCGCCGAACAGCACGCGCAGGGGCGGATTCTCGGCGTCGACAACCTGCATCAACGCCTGCGCAGCGGTGACCGGGTCACCCGCACCGCTCGTGGCCCAGCGCGCGGCCATGGCGTCGCGCATCGGCTGGTACTCAGGCATCTGGCCGTCGCGCTTGGCCGACGACCCCGGCCAGTCGGTGCCGAACAGCGCCGGCTCGACCAGCGTCACCTTGATGCCGAAGTCGGCGACCTCGATCGCGAGCG
>JACMOE010000173.1 GCA_014378185.1 Gemmatimonadaceae bacterium
CCGCGATCCGGGCCGATGTTGCGCCACTTGAATGAGGCGAGGAATGCGGAGTCTGGAGCGGCGGGTGCTTCGCTGGCCGGGCGCGAGCTGGCGTGGGGATCGGCAAGGCCCACGACGACTGCGGCGGGGACGGTCAGGGCAAGCAGGTAGCGCAACGAAAGCATACACGGTCTCGTGGAGGGCGAACCGGAGGAACGGCGGGTGATGGTGTCGAGATACGTTGCGCCAAGGACAGGCGTTGGACAAGCGGTGCGCCGTGCGACATTTCCTACAGTCATCCCGAGCGAAGTCGAGGGATCTGCACTTGCCGCATGGAGCGTAGATGAAGGTCATCAAGTACCTCGCCAACCTCGGATACGGCACACGACGGGAGGTCACGGGCATGGTGTACCACCGGCGGGTGACGCGAAGCGACGGGAGTACCGTGCGCGATGGCGACGCGTTCGTACACGATGAACTGCTGGTGGACGGCATTCCACTGGATCCGGCGCGCGGCGCCGTGGTGATGCTGCACAAGCCGGTGGGATACGTGTGCTCGACGAAGGACGCCAGTCAGCTCGTCTATCAGCTGCTTCCCACGCGCTTTCCGTATCGCACACCGGTGATGGCGCCCATCGGCCGGCTCGATCGCGACACGTCGGGACTGCTGCTCATCACGGACGATGGGCAGTTGAACCACCGGTTATCGTCACCGCGGGCGCACCTGCCCAAGGTGTACGAAGCTCGCCTCGCCAGCGATCTTCGTGGCGATGAGCCGGAATTCTTCGCGAGCGGTACGGTGATGCTCGACAGCGAGACGACGCCGCTGCTGCCCGCTACGCTCGAGGCGCTCGACGCACGGACCGCACGCGTCACGATCACCGAGGGACGTTATCACCAGGTGCGACGGATGTTCGCCGCAGCGGGTAACCGGGTGGAAGCATTGCACCGACGCGCGGTTGGTGGACTCGAGCTGGACGGGCTGGAGAGCGGGCAGTGGCGGGTGCTCTCTGCCGCGGACCTGAGTCGGCTGTTCAGCGAGTTGCCGTGAGCACCTTGAAGCGGGGCCCGTCGTGCAGGTTGGCGACGTTGCCGAAGCGATGCCTGATCGCCTGCTCGTAGGGGAGCGTCCTGTTGGCGACGAGAAAGAGCTGGCCTCCCTCCGTCAGCACCTGAAAGGCATCCTCGATGAACTGCATCGGCACATCGAGGTCCGTCGCCTTGCCCACGTGAAAGGGCGGGTTCGTCACGACGACGTCGAATCGTTCGTCCAGCACCGCGCTCGCGACATCGCTCACGAGTGCACGAAAGCGGGTCACACTATTCGATTCCGCAGAGCGCGTGGCGGAGCGCACGGCTTCGACGTCCGCATCCAGCATGCATAGCGGTCCACCACCGGAGAGCGACGCCGCCACGATGCCGAGCACGCCGCAGCCGCAGCCGACGTCGAGTACGGATGCGCCGTGGGGAACCTGCATGGCGTCGGCCAGGATCGCGGTGGCTTCGTCCACGTGATCCCACGAAAAGATGCCGGGCCGCGTGTACAGCGTGTATTCCTTGCCGCGCAGGATGGCATTCAACTGGTTGTACACATCGGGTTGCAGGTACGGATTTTCCAGCAGGGCCGTATCGGCCGGTGCATCCGTGCGCTTGACGGCGCTCACGACGCGATGACTGCTGTCGCGCGACAGCACACGTGCATTCCCGAAGAGTGTTTCCATCGTGCCTGCGGCAGTCTTGATACCCTCATTCGTCGCACCCGCGATGTAGCAGCGTCCGCCCATCTTCAGCACCGCGAATGCATCGACGAGCAACTGCAACAGCGCAACGCGCTCCTGTGGTATGCGGATCACGACCGTGTCCGCCTCGATGCCCCGCTCCAGTGCGGTGGCGCCCTGACCCAGTACCGATGTGCCCATGGTGACATGATTTGCCGCGAGCGTGCGTTCCGCGGCCTGCACCGACACGATGTTGCGGTCCGTGAGGATGACGCGGCCGGCATGACGCGCAGCGGCCACGACGGCCGGAAGTCCGCTGCCGCAGTGCATGAGCACCACCGTGTCCCCCTCCTTCACCGCGACATGCTCGGCCAGCAGCAGCGCGGCAGGATCGAGGCGGCCGTGCGCGAATGTGCCGGGCTTGGTCGCCACCTCGTATGCGACGCCGGCAACCTTCACCGTGTAGGTGCGCCACGTGTGATAGGGCGAAGCACTCATGACAGCGCTCCCACTTCGTCGCCTGACAGCATGCGCCACGCACCCTTGACCAGTGTACCGAGTGCAAGCGGACCAATGGCGATGCGCACCAGCCGCAGCACTTCGACGTCGAGCGCCGCGAAGATCCGGCGGATGTGCCGGTTCTTTCCTTCGTCGAGCACGATCTCGTACCACGCGGTACTCCGCGATCCGGTGCGAAGTAGCGCGATGCGCTTTACCGCGAGATGCTCGCCCGTGTCGCTCTCCAGGATGCCCGCGGTAATGCGCGCGAGCCCTGCGTCGTCCAGCACGCCGCGCACCTGCACGTGGTACACCTTG
Organism: Gemmatimonadaceae bacterium; assembly: GCA_014378185.1. GTDB lineage: Bacteria > Gemmatimonadota > Gemmatimonadetes > Gemmatimonadales > Gemmatimonadaceae > AG11. Next base: position 2,514 of record JACMOE010000173.1, read on the forward strand.
TCCACATGCGACGCGGGATCGAGCAGGCGGGACGACCACCGCGAGTCGTTGGTGAGGAGCAGCAGCCCTTCGCTTGCCTTGTCCAGCCGGCCCACCGGGGCAACGAACGGGAGTGGTGCACCCACGAGACATTCGTAGATGGTGGCCCTGCCCTGCGGATCGTCGCGCGTGGTGACGAGCCCGCGCGGCTTGTTGAGTGCGAGGTACACCCGCTCCGCCTGAACGATTGGCGCGCCATCGAGTTCGATGCGATCGGTTTCCGGCGTGATGCGTTGTGCGGGATCGCGTGCGAGCCGGCCGTTGATGCGCACACGACCTGCCTCGACCATCCGGACCCCCTCGGCGCGCGAGCAAATGCCCAATTTGGACAATGCTCGCGGAATGCTGACCTGACCGAGGGGAGGAAGGATTGGGGACATCATCCAAGGTACCACGGAAGCAAGCGTCGATTAAGGCGGACATCAGAGGTCTGAGGTCGGGCGTCTGAGGTCCGATGTCGGACATCAGGCGCCGCGCCACCACGGTGTGCGCCGAATCGGCATGTCCTCTCGAGTGACGTC
>JACMOE010000174.1 GCA_014378185.1 Gemmatimonadaceae bacterium
CCTATTCGAAACCCCGGGCGGTCCACTTCGACCAGTAGAACGTCATGGGCGTTGAGCCGGTGTTGGTGACGCCGTGCATGACATTCGCGCCGCAATACATGATGGCACCCGGGCCGACATGCGCAGGTTTGCCACCGACTTCGATGACCCCGGTACCGATCGCCACGATCAGGAACTCCTCTTCGGGATGCTGATGCGGCGGGTGTGGTGACGCTCCCGGGTCGAGCACGGCCATGCCAGTGCACATCGTCGCCAGTTGATCCGTCGGGCCGTTGTAGTGCACCCAGGCCGCTGCACCTGGAGCATCGCCTTCCGCCTCGAGGCTCTCGTAGGCGATCACACCATCCGGCAACATCGGGGCGGTGGTGGATGGAACGATGTAGGTGATGCCTTCGTCCATGTTGGGCTCCGCTGTCAAGAATTATCGTGAGCTTTTGAACACGCCGTCGCGTCTCCTTCCACCACAAAAAAAAGCACCATCCCCTGCGAGCGACGGCACGTTCATGGAATGGAACGTAATGGTGGTTGTGCCGAATATTCCATAGTGCCGCGCGCGTGCCGTGACCGTGCCGGTGTCCGCGGATGCGATGGAGCCGTGCAGGTAGAGTTTCGGCGAACGTGGTCCAGCGCGGAGCGAAGGGTCTGCTTTCTGGCTGGGTGCCAGCCTCGGTCTTGCCGACCATCGCCTCCGGGTGCATGCTTCCCCGCCCACCAGGCGCGCACTTTCCGCGACGTGCAGTCCCCCACCCGTGTCAAAGGATTACAATGAAGGCCCTCAAGTTCGCAGCTGTCGCGCTGGTGCTCAGCGCATCAACAATGTCTGCCCAGTCGATGGCGAAGGACACCGGAAAGGCGATGAAGAAGCCCGCCGCGGCCGCGAAGGCGAGCGCCATGGCGGCTCACTCGGAAGCCAAGGCCGCCGAGAAGACCGCGGACAAGGCGATGGCGATGGCGAAGGACGCGAAGATGGATGCCAAGGCGGCGAACATGGAGTCGCACGAGGCCATGGAGAAGCCGGCCATGCCGAAGAAGAAGCACAAGAAGGGCAAGGGAATGGCCAAGGGCATGATGATGAAGGACACCACCATGATGACGAAAAAGCCCTGACGTACTACGCGGCGAGCTGCCGGCCGCACGCCCCGCAATACGCGGCGGCCGGTTCGCTCACCGCACTCCCGCACGACCCGCACGCGCCGGGAAGATACCGCCCGCAGTTGGAGCAATACACGGCGTCCGGCTCCGGCCTGGGCCCGCAGGTGCCGCACTCCCTGAGCCGCGCGCGATACGCCAGCACCGCCAGCTCGACGGGGTCGCCCGCCACGTCACCCGACACACCGCCGCGCATGGCGGCGAGCGCACGCTCCGTATAGCGCGCATGCAGCTCCCCATAGTCGGCGTCCGACAGCTTGCCCGTAGCGCGGTCGAACTCGATCTCGCGCAACGCCACCACGGCTTCCTGCTCCGCCGCGCCAGCGGCCTGCGTCGCAGTGATGGCCACGGGAGCGGGCGCCAGCGCGGTCTCGACGAACAGCGGATAGAGCACGAACGCGAGCGCACCCACGGCCAGCAACGTCCCCAGCACGAGCGCGAGGATCATTCGTCCTTCCGAATGGCGGCATTCAACCGCGCCATTTCGTCGTCGGTCGCGTCACCCTCCGCCGACCGCACCACACGCGCCCCTATCACGGCAGGCGCCGCCCGATTCGACATGCGGCGCAGCACCGTGGTCAGCGCCACGGCACCCACACCGAGTACGGCGAACGGCATCAGGTAGCCGGTGAGGTTGAACCCCTCGCGCTTGGGCGCCATCAGTGCGCGCTCACCATACGTCGTCACGAACGAGTCGAGAATCTCCTGCGCGGAATACCCGCCTTCCACCAGCGAGATGATGTCGCGATGCATGGCGGGCGACACCTGGCACGAGAAGTCCGTGGTGCGGCAGATGTAGACGTCGAGCGTGCAGCCGCACTGGCAACGGATCTCGCGCACCAGCGCATCGCGATCCTCGTCGTCCATGCTCTCCGCCGCGCCGGCCCTGGCCGGACGACGCACGGTCTTCGCCGCATCCTGGTTCATGTCGAACAGATTCGACGTATTCCCGGTCGCAGGCGCCTGCGGCTTCGCGGTACCCTGCGCATCGAGCACCCGCGCCGTCACGAGGCCGGCGCCGCCCAGCGCCGCTCGGCGAAAGAACTCACGGCGATGCATCACTCGGCCGTCACCAACTCATGCGCCGGCGCCAGCGTTGCCACATACCCGCTTGGCGCACGACGACGTTCCGCCTGCGGCCACATCACGATCAGCCCGCCGATGGCCATGATCATTCCGCCAATCCACACCCACACCACCAGCGGGTTGAAGCTGATGCGAAGCTCCGCGGTATCGTCGCGCACGCCGGCCAGCACCACGTAGAGGTCGAGCATGGCCGAGGTGCGGATGCCCACTTCCGTGCTGGGCTCGAACTGCGGCTGCTTGTTGCTGTCGAAATACTGCCGCTTCTCGCTGGTGAGGATGCCCTGCCGCACGTCGTCGCGGAATACCTCGAGGCCGATGGCGGTGACGAACCGGTTGAGCGTCTCCGACGTGGACACGCCCTGGCTCACGAACCGCCACGTGTGACCGAGTGGATCGACGAGGACCTTCGTCTCGCCGGCCTTGATCTGGACGTCGTGATCCTTCTTGAACGCCAGGCCCGCGAATGCCGAGAAGAGGATGACGATGCCCGCATGCACGATGTAGCCGCCGTACCGACGGCGGTTGCGCGCGATGAGCCGCACCACGGCGACGAACAATCCCTCACCATGTATCGAACGTCGCGCGCCGATCCCCTTGTAGAATTCCTGGCCAATGGTGCCGGACACAAATCCCGCAAGCGTGTACGCGATGAGCGCGTGGTAGTTGCGCATGCCGAGCGCGAACAGCACGACGCCGACGACGACGCCCGACGCCGTCGGAAAGATGAATTGGCGCTTCAGGTTGGACGTCGACGCCTTGCGCCAGGCGATGAGCGGTCCAATGCCTGTCAGGGCAAGCAACAGCAGGCCAAGCGGGATGTTGACCGTGTTGAAGAAGGGCGGGCCCACCGTGATCTTGCTGCCGCGCACCCACTCGCTGAGGATGGGGAACAGCGTGCCCCAGAGCACGGAGAACGCGATGCCCACCAGCACCAGGTTGTTATACAGGAACGCCGCCTCTCGACTCACCATGCTCTCGAGCACGGCGGTGGCCTCGAGATCCTTGAGCCGCGTGGCCACGAAGTAGATCGTCGCGCCAGTGGCGGCGAAGAAGAACGTGGCGAACCAGGTGCCGACAGGCGACTGCGCAAACGAGTGCACGCTCTCGATGATGCCGCTGCGCGTGATGAAGGTGCCGAAGATGGCGAGCAGGAATGTCGTCACGACGAGCACGACGTTCCACTTACGCAGCATGCCGCGCTTCTCCTGGATCATGATGGAGTGCAGGAACGCCGTGCCGGTGAGCCATGGCAGGAACGACGCGTTCTCCACGGGATCCCAGGCCCAGTAGCCGCTCCATCCCAGCTCGACGTACGCCCACCACATTCCGAGCGTGATGCCCACGGTGAGGAAGAACCAGGAGATGAGCGACCAGCGGCGCACCACCAGCAGCCAGGACGCGTCGAGCTTGCGCGTGATGAGCGCGGCGATGGCGAACGCGAACGGAATGGCCGTGGCCACGTAGCCGAGGTAGAGGTTCGGCGGGTGGATGGCCATGCCCGGGTTCTGGAGCTGCGGGTTCATGCCCTTGCCGTCGGCGGGCACGAACGCGAGGCGATCAAACGGGTTGGCCTTGAAGCAGGTGGTCGCGATGAAGAACAACAGGATCAGCGCGAGCGTACCGCACGCGAACGGCGCGAGCTCGCGCGCCTTCTCGCGCACGGACCAGATGGCGATCGATGAATAGCACGAGAGGATGAGCGCCCAGAACAGCATCGATCCCGCCTGCCCGCCCCAGAAGGCGGTAAAGACGTAGACCCTGGGCATGTTCGCGCTGGTATGGCCGGCCACGTAGCTCAGCGAGAAGTCGTGGCTGAGCAGGGCGGTCCACAGTCCCACCGACGCCAGGATCACCATCAGCGTGGTGACGTACAGTCCGCGACGTCCGCTGGTGATGAGGTCTTCACGACCCAGCGAGCCACCCGCGAACGACGTGATGGCCGCCCAGGCTGCCATGAGGAGCGCAACCCAGAGCGACAGCTCTCCAATGAGGATCACGCCCTTGCTCCCGCCTTGTATCCCGGCGTCTGCTTGTACTTGTCGCCCGGCGCACCGCCTGGTGCGTTCTCGTAGCGACTGGCGCACTTGGCCAGCAACGTGGTGGCGTGGAAGGTGCCGTCCTCCCCCATGCGTCCCTCGACGACGACGTCCACGCCATCAGTGAAGGTGTCGGGCGCGATGCCGCGATAGACCACGGGAAAGCCCTTGGCGCCGTCCGTCACGTTGAACGCGTATTCCTTGCCGCCCGGCACCCGCGTGATGCTGCCCGGCACCACCCGCGCGCCGATCTTCACACCGGTGTTCCGGAACGTGGGGTCCGCGGTGAGCTTGCCAGCCAGCTCCGTGGGCGTGAGATAGTACATGCCGGTGTCCTTGATGGACGTCGCCATGAGGTACCCCGCCGTGCCGAGCACGAGGGCGCCGCCGATGAGGAACTTGGTTCGCGCGGAAGTCATGCTTCAATATAGCGTGTCAGGTGAGGCTGGCCGGAAGGCGGCAGTTCCCCTACACAGGTGATCAGCGCCGGGTGCGAACCAGCAAAACTGTGGCGGCGCCGGCGCCCGCAGCATCCCAGGTGAGGTCGCGGAGGCTGAAATCGCCTCTCGCGTTGCGGTCGTGCACCTCCTTGCCCACCCCGATCACGGCCGTGGTCGCCGACGCCCCCGCGAGCGCGGCTCCGTGCGACAGGCCCGTGGTCCTCAGCGACGCATAGGACATGCTCTGCACGAACGCAGACGTGAAGAAGTGCTGGAGCTTGTCGCCGGCAAACCAGGGGTCACTCGCCGAGGGCGGCGCGGTGAGGGAGAACACGAGCCACAGTCGATTCATCAGGCCACGCTCCGTGATGGAATGTCGAGCGTACCGAGTCGCCGACCAATCAACTCCAGTGCGCGATCGAGGAGCACCTTGTGCTCGGCCACATGGATCCAGGAGCTCGCTCCGCTGGGGTGCGGCAGGGGAATTACCACCGCACGGCCCGCCGCGTGTTCGACGTCGTGCTCCTGCCCCACCACGCTCGCCAGCGGCGCGGCGCCCAGGAACGACTCGATGGCCAGGCGCCCCACCGGGATGATCACGGCGGGACGAATGATGCGCAACTCATCCGTCAGCCACCCGCTGCACCGCGCGCGCTCCCCGGGCGACGGCACCCGATCGCCGCGTCCTGCGCGATGTGGACCTGGGTAGCAGCGCGTCACGGCCGAAATGTAGAGGAGTTCGCGTGCGGTCTGTTCGTCGAGGCCAGCGCGCGCGAGCCACTTGAACAGGGTCTTGCCTGCGCGGCCGGCGAATGGTCGCCCACCTCCACTCTCCGTCTGGCCCGGTGCCTGGCCCACGAGCATGGCCCGTGGTGCGCGCGCGAGCGACACGATGGGCTGCACGCCAGGCGCAAGCGGGCACTGCCGGCACGTGCCCAGCCTGGCGCAGTGGGCGTCGAGTGCGCGGCGGAGGGTGAGTGGAGTGCGTGGCATGGGTCTCGTTCAAAGTTAACGGCGAAAGGGCATGAACCACAGAGGACACGGAGGTCACAGGGACTGCACAATCGATCCTCGCGGCGCAGGTTACCGTGCTCCTCGTCCTTGGTTCAGTCTCCCTGCGTCCCCTGTGCCCTCTGTGGTTAAAGCCCTTCGAACACGCTGGAAAGTTCGCCGCCACCTGCCCACTTTCCACGTATGCGATCTCTCGTCATGTCCCTCGGGGCCGTGCTTTGCGCACTGCCCGCCGCCGCGCAGGTCACCGCGCGCTCCGCGCCCCTTCCCACCGACACCGCAGTACACCGCGGCGCGCTGCCGAACGGCCTACGGTACATCATCCGTCGCAACGTGAAGCCGGAGAACCGCGCGGAGCTTCGCTTCGTGGTGAATGCCGGCTCCATTCTGGAAACCGACGCGCAGCGCGGCCTGGCGCACTACGTGGAACACATGGCGTTCAACGGCACGGCGCGCTTTCCCAAGAGCGACATCGTGAACTTCCTGGAGCGCGCCGGCATGCGCTTCGGCGCGGACCTCAACGCCTCCACGTCGTTCGACCAGACGATCTACATGCTCCAGATCCCCACCGACTCGGCGGGACTGCTGGCCAAGGGGCTGGACATCATGGAAGACTGGGCGCACGCCCTTTCCTTCGACCCCGCGCTCGAACAGAAGGAGCGCGGCGTGGTGATCGAGGAATGGCGCACGGGACTCAGTGCCGAGACGCGCGTGCAGAACAAGCAGTTTCCCGTGATGCTCCGTGGCTCGAAGTACGCCGTGCGGCTCCCCATCGGCACCATCGACAATCTCCAGCACTTCGACCCGAAACTCGCCGAGCAGTTCTATCGCGACTGGTATCGCCCCGACCTCATGACGGTCATCGCCGTGGGCGACTTCGACGTGAGGGCAATGGAGGCGGACATCCGCCAGCGGTTCGGCGCCCTCACCATGCCGGCGAACCCCCGCCCGCGCGCCTACGCCGCCGTGCCCGCGCACGACGAAACGCTCGTGTCCATCGAGACCGACAAGGAATATCCCAGCTCGTCCGTCGCGCTGATGTGGCTCAAGCCGCGCGACAGCACGCGCACTGTTGCCGACCTTCGTCGCACCAGCATCGCGTCGCTCTACGATCGCATGGTGAACGCCCGCTTCAACGAGCTCTCCCAACAGCCCGACGCCGCATTCACCTACGCAGGATCGGCGCGCGGCGAGTTCGTGCGCACGCGCGACGTGTACGAGCTTTTTGCCGGCGTCAAGGAAAGTGGCTTCGAGCGCGCCGCACAGGCCCTGCTCGGCGAGGCGGAGCGCATCGCGCGGTTCGGGTTCACCCAGTCCGAGCTGGACCGCGTGCGCACCGAATACCTGCGCAGCCTGGAGCAGGCGTTTGCCGAGCGCGACAAGACGAACTCGGCCGCCTTCGCCGGCCAGTACGTGGGCGCAGCGTTGTCGGGCGCTCCCATCCTTGGCATCGTGAATACGCAGGCGCTGGCGGGGCAACTGCTGCCGACCATCACCGTGGCCGAGGTGAATGCACTCGCGCGCAGCTCGTTCACGGAGAAGAATCGCGTGATACTCGTGGCGGCGCCGCTGAAGGCGGACGTGAAGGTGCCCACGAAACAGGCGATGCTCGCGGTGTTCGACAAGGCGAAGCATGCGACCCTCACCGCCTACGTGGACTCCACATCGGATGCACCATTGATTCCCGTGCTGCCCACGCCGGGCCGCGTGGTGGGCGAACGCACGCTCGAAGGCACCGACATTCGCGAGTGGACGCTCTCCAACGATTCACGAGTGCTGCTCAAGCCCACCGACTTCAAGGCAGACGAAGTGCTGTTCGCCGCACAGAGCCCGGGCGGCGAGTCGCTCCTGCCGGACGCTGCGGTGATCGACGCGGACTTGAGCAGCGTACTCGTATCCGTGAGCGGCATGGGTGCGTTCAACCAGATCACGCTCGGCAAGAAACTCACAGGTAAGCGAGCGGGCGTGAGCGCGCAGCTCACCGACAACAGCGAGGTGCTGCGCGGCTCGGCGTCATCACGGGACATCGAGACGTTGTTCCAGCTCGCATGGCTGCGCATGACGCAGCCGCGCGCCGATTCCAGCGCTTTCGTGGCCTTCAAGAACCAGATGCGCGCGGAGCTCGCCAACCAGCGCAATTCACCCGAGGCTGTGTTCGAGGATACCATCACGGTCACGATGGCGCAGCGTCATCCCCGCGTGAAGTTGATGTCGTCCGCGCTGCTTGACTCCGTGGACATCCACCGCGCGCTCGCCATTCAGAGAGACCGCTTCGCGGACGCCAGCGGATTCACCTTCTTCCTGGTCGGCAGCTTTTCCGCCGATTCGGTTCGCCCGCTCGTGGAGCGCTACCTCGCGTCGCTGCCGTCGCTGCGCCGCAACGAGGTAGCGCGCGATGTCGGCATTCGTCCGCCCACGGGCGTTGTGGAGCGTACGGTGCGCAAGGGCGTCGAGGCGAAGGCTCAGACGCGCCTTGTGTTCACCGGCACCTGCACCTACAGCTACGCGAACCGCGTCGTGCTCAGCGGGCTGAGCGACCTGCTCGACATCCGCCTCCGCGAGGCGCTTCGAGAGGAGAAGGGCGGTACGTACGGCGTGAGCGTCGACGCGTCGTGCAGTCACATCCCCACGTCACACTACGAAATCAACATCTCCTTCGGCAGCGCGCCCGCCCGCGTGGACGAGCTCACCAGGGAGGTGTTCGCTGTGATCGACAGCATCAAGGCAGGCGTGGTGAGCGACTCCAGCATGACCAAGGTGCACGAGTTGCCCCTCCGCGCGCACGAGACCGCGCTCAAGCAGAACGGCGCGTGGCTCGCGGCCATGATGGATGCCAATGAAGACGGCCGCGACCAGCGCGACTTCATGCGCAGCCCGACACTCGTCGCGGCGCTCACGCGTGAGGACCTGCGCGACGCGGCACGCACCTACCTTCGTCGCGATCAGTACGCGCGGTTCACGCTGCTGCCGGAGGGCAACGTGAAGAAGTAGGCGTCAATGGTGGTGCGCGCGCTCGGGGTGGAGTGCCATCCATCGCACGAGCAACGCGGAGTCGCCCGCGCTGCGGCGTAGTCCTGCCGCGTACGCCGAGTCCGCGCCCTCGCGATTGCCAAGTTGTTCCTGGGCGACACCCATGAACAGCGCGGCCACGGGCGCGCTCTCGGAATGCATCAGCGGCGCCGCCGCGCGCACCACGGAGCTCGGGCCGTCCGCGCGACCTACCGCATCGAGATACAGTGCAACGAATTCGCGCTCCGATCGTGCGGCGCCATCGGTGAGCAGCGGCGCGAGCGAGCGTGCCGCCGCTGCGTAGCGGCCGGTTGCGTACTGCACCTGGCCCAACTCGAAGCGGATCTGGCGGTCGGCCGGTGCCATGGCGAACGCGCGCTCCAGCAACGGCAGCGCACGGGCCGTGTCGCCACGCGCGCGGGCATCCATGCCCAGCAGCTTGTAACTCAGGTGCTCATTCGGGGCCACCTCGGCCAGGCGCGTCCAGAGCGCACGGTGACTGGTCCACGCTACCGCATAGTGCGCGCTCATCACGGCGCCGCGCAGGGTGACGATGACCAGGAGCACCGCCGCAACTCGGCGTCCGAAGTTGGGCAGCATGTCCAGTGCCCACGCAATGGCGAGCGCAGCGCCCACGGTTGGGCCGAACAGCGTGCGGTCCGAGAGAATCTGTCCCGTGGCCGCGGCAAGGTTGGACGCGGGAAAATACGTGAGCCCCATCCACGCCAATGCAACGAGGGGTCGCCGGTCGCCCCGCCGCGCGAGCCCGATGGCGATCACCGCAATCGCGAGCATCACCAGGCCGCTGAGCAGCGCCAGGCCGCCGGCGTGCTCGGGAAAGATCGTCGGTCCATAAAACGGCGACAGCGACCCCGGCCACGCCAGCATCCTGGCGATGCGCGGCCACAACGACATCATCGCGACCACGCGCTCGCCGCCCGAAAGTCCAGTCAGCCCCTGCGCTGCGATGGATCCGTGCGACACCGGAGCGCCGAGTACCGCCAACCGCGCCAGCAGCACGGCAACGATACCGATGAACGCCGCACTCCACGCTCGTGCATTCTCGCGCGCGAACGTGGCGAGTGACGTTGACCGCGCGCCTGGTCGCTGCCATCCCCACACAGTGAGCGCGGCCAGCGGAAGCGACAGCAGCCCCGACTCCTTCGCCGCCAGTGCCGCCGCCGAGAGCAGTCCGACCAGTAGCGCGCGCTGCATGTCGCGCGAGACGTTACCTGGTAAAGCCGTTCTGCCGAGGATGCGAATCAGCAGGGCGGTGCACGTCGTGACGAGAAGCTCCGACGTATTCGCAACGCTCGCCACCGCTTCAACATGCAATGGATGCGTGGCGAACCACGCCGCACCCAGCAGCGCCGCCATCGTGCCCACACCGCGTCGCAGGATGTACGACACCGCAAACACCGTGATGATGGCCAGCAGCAAGGCATAGAGATGGAACCACAGCGCACCGCCGCCGGTGACGTTCCATATCATCGCGAGCATCGCAATGTGCAGCGGGCGATACAGCCCCAGCGTCGTCAGCGCATCCGATGGCCAGTACGGTTGGCCCCACACATGCAGCAGCGCGCCCCAGCCGCGCAACAGTACGTTGTCGCGGATGATCGTCGTGTCGTCGTAGATGAACGCGGCGCGGAGGGTGGGGAGCAACGGTACAACTGCGAGCACCAGCAGCGCCGCAGCGCCGATGAGACGCTTGCGAGGCGAGAGCGATAGGTGCGCGGTGGGCATGGTCACGGCGGAAGAAGGTAGCCGCGGGCGGCAAGATCAGCCACCGTAATGACGGCTACGCTACCGTCGTGCCGTCTTTCGCCGCTCCGGAAAGTGCGCGTCGAGAAAGCGAATGAGCGCACGCTCCTCCGGCGTGTGCGCAAACACGTCGGCATTCGCCGCAAGCTTCCTGGGCAGCGTAATGGTCTCCCCGTCATCGATGTACCGGGCAACCACCAGCGGATGCACGTACGACTTGCGACAGATCGCCGGCGTGTTGCCCAGCTCCGACGCCACCAGCCGCATGGTCGTCGCCACGTTCCGCTTCGTTTCCGTTGGAGTGTCGCCCGCGCCCAGCTCAGCCAGGATGGTCGCCGCCCGGAGGGTGCCACCCCAGGTGCGGAAGTCCTTGGCGCTGTAGGCGACGCCGAGTGTCTCGTGCAGGTAGCCGTTCACATCGCGCGAGGTGAGGTCGCGCCACCGTGTGCCGTCCTTGTAGCGAAAGAGCCGGGCACCAGGTGTTTCCATCTGTCGCATTACCAATCGCGCCAGCTCGCGGTTGGCCACCACCTGCCGCTGCTTGATGGACCGCTTGCCCACGTAGGTGAACACCGCTTGACCGTCCGCCACCTGCACGTGCCGCTTGCGTAGTGTCGCAATGCCGAACGTCTTGTTCTCCTCCGCGTACTTTTCGCTGCCAATGCGGAAGAAGCTCTCGCTGATGAGCCGCACGACCGCCGCCGCCGCCGCGCGCCTGGACGGCGTACGCGATGCGGCGTGCGACCTCACGCGCTTGCGGATGTCGGGCAGCTCCTTTGCCAGCTCGCGCACGCGGTAATACTTCCGCAGTTGCCCGCGCTCCACGGCGCGCGCGTGATACCGGTACTGTTTCCGCCCCTTCGCATCCATGCCCCACGCCTGCACCTCGCCCCGAGCGCCCGATGCGATGTGCACGTCCGTCCAGGCCGGAGGAATCACGAGCAGGCGGATCCGCTCGAGGGTGCGCTCATCCCTCACCGGCTTGCCATCCTTTCTCGTGTATCGAAAGCGCGCCTTGCTGCCTTCCCGGAGTATCCAGTCGGTCATGGCGAGCGGGAGGGCAAGTTGCGGTCCGCTTGTGTAGCTTCCAGCATGGCCTATGCGCTTCTCACCTTCGATGTCGCCGACCGGATCGCCACGATCGCGGTCAATCGCCCGGACAAGCTGAACGCGCTGAACGACTCGCTCATGGCCGAGCTCGGAACCGCCATCACCGAGGCCATTGGGCGCGACGACGTGGGTGCCGTGCTCCTCACCGGAGTCGGTCGCGCATTCGTGGCCGGTGCCGACATCGCGGAACTGGAAGGCCAGGACGCCACGAGGGGAAAGGCCCGTGCCGAGCGTGGCCAGCGCACGTTTCGCCTGTTCGAGACGTCGCCCAAGCCCACGCTCGCTGCGGTGAACGGCTTTGCCCTGGGCGGCGGCTGCGGGCTGGCCATGTCGTGCCACCTTCGCATCGCGTCCGACAAGGCGAAGTTCGGCCAGCCGGAGGTCAAGCTCGGCATCGTGCCTGGCTTTGGCGGATCGCAGCGACTACCGCGACTCGTGGGCAAGGGCCGAGCGCTGGAGCTCCTCCTCACCGGCGACATGATCGA
>JACMOE010000175.1 GCA_014378185.1 Gemmatimonadaceae bacterium
ATCCGGACATCTATCGGAGTATCGCGCTGGTGCCGGAAGGCGAAGCCGTGCAGCCCTTTCTCACTGGATGGGAGTTCGCGCTCATGAGCGCGAAGCTACAAGGTCTGCCGGATCCGGAGGCTGCGGCACGACGGGCCATCGCGCTCGTGGACATGGGTGCGGCGGAGGGCCGACTAGTGTCCACATACTCCAAGGGAATGCGCCAGCGGATCAAGATCGCTGGCGCGCTGGTGCATGAACCCGCGGTGTTGCTGCTGGACGAGCCATTCAACGGAATGGATCCGCGGCAGCGGCTCCACATGATCGACATGCTCCGGTCGCTCGCGAAGTCCGGATGCGTGGTGGTGATCAGCTCGCACATCCTGGAGGAGCTCAACGATCTCGCGTCGAACGTACTGGTGATGGTGGCGGGCCGCCTCGCGGCGTCGGGCGACTTCAGGGAAATCCGCCGGCTCATGACGGATCGCCCGCACACGTTCACGCTCATGTCGTCCAACGACCGCGCGCTGGCCGCGGCACTGCTGGCTGATACGTCGGTCTTCGGCGTGGAGCTCGCGGAGCCTGGCGTGGTGGTGCGGACGAAGGACCGCGGTGCGATGACGCGCAACCTCGCGCGGCTGGCGCGCGACGCAGGCGTCCGGCTGCTGGAGGTGAAGCCCACGGATCAATCGCTGGAAAGCGTGTTCTCCTACCTGGTGCAACGATGATCGGGCCGCTGAATCGCACCGTCATGTGGCTCACCTGGCGCCAGCTCTTCGCGCGCAAGCGCATCTACATCGCGGCCGCGTTCGCGCTGCTGCCAGTGGTCTTCACGGTGTTCTCCAGGTTCACGACGGACGACCAGTCCGACAGCGGGCTGGCCTTCTTCAATGGACTCAGTCGCGAACTCATCATCGGCACGCTCGTGCCCTTGGCAGGGGCGCTGTTCGGCACCACCGCGTTTGGCGGAGAAGTGGACGACGGTACGCTCGTGTACCTGCTCATCAAGCCCATTGCTCGGTGGCGCATCGTGCTGTCCAAGTACATCGTGGCCGTGATGTCCACCGTGGCCGTGATGATCCCGGCGCTGCTGCTGCCCTGGTTCGTGCTGAGCGGACCGGAGCTCTCGGCCAACGTCCTCATCGGGTATCTCGTTGGCGGCGCGGCGGGCGCGGCCATCTACTGCGCGCTCTTTCTCTCGCTCGGCCTCGCGTCGCGCCGAGCGCTCGTCATTGCTCTCATCTACGTGATCGGCTTCGAGGCCGTGCTCTCACGCAACCTGGTGGGGGTGAAGTCGCTGAGCGTCCGCGAGTTCGCTGTCGCATTCTCCCGCGCGGCCAGCAGCGGCACCATCGAGATCACGAGCTATGTGGTTCCCATGACGACGGTGTGGACCATGAGCGCCATCCTGCTCATCGGGGCACTCGTACTTTCGCTGCGGCGGCTGTCCCGCTTCGAGATGGCGGAGCGGGTGTAGCCGTTACAGGTGGCGGCGTCGCCTGCAGTTTGAGCCGGACAATGCCGTACGCGGCACGATCGATTCCCCACAGGTGCTGGCGATCGACCGCGAGTGGCGTGATGCCCACGGGAAGTGCCACAAGCGCCACAGCGTCGCCATGCGCGTCGAGGACGACTGCATCGCGCGCCTTCGCCGTATCGTTTACCGGGCGCTGCACCACCCACGTGGTGTAGTCGTTCCCCACGAACGCGTCGGTGACGTAGGAGCGAAACGCCGGCACCCTGACCGCGAGCCGCGACCGCACCTGCTGCGCCGACGTGGAGCCAAAGCCGTTGACGCGTGCCAGCAGGCTGTCCACGGCAGCCTGCTGCACGCGCACCGCCGGTTGTGGATACCGGCGCCGGAATATGGTGTCGCCCTTCTCGTTCAGCATCACCACTCGTACCGTGCCGCTGTCGGCCAACGTGACGCCGGGCGACACGAGGGCGACGCGATAGCCGTCAGCCGAAATGGCGCGATAGTCGCGCGCCCGAAACGGCACCGGCATGCTGTGCTCCGACCGACCCACGCCCTGGAGTGTCAGGATGCCTCCCTCCGCATGGAACGTGGCGACGGTGTGCTCGATGGCGCCGCTGGGGTTCACGTGCACGAGGTGCGCGAGCGAGCGATTGTACCCGGGGGTGCCCAGCACCGAGCGGGGGCGCAGGGGCACCACCAGCATGGAGGTATCCGGATAAACCGCTCGCACCTCCATCGATGCGAACAGCGGATACTTGCGTCGCTCGGCCCAGTGTGGGTGCACCCACGATGGATACTCGATGCTTCGCACGACGTGGCCCTTCGGGTCCACAAGCACGACCTGTCCGTACCGGGGGTCGCCCACCCAGAACGTGGTGCCGATCCAGCCCCAACTTCCCACCCAGCCGATCTCCGCGTTGGGCCCCTCAGCCGAGACCTTCCAACCGAGCGATTTGCCACTGGCATCGAAGGCATGGATGCCGCCGTAGTACGACTTGGGGATGACGACGATGCGTCCGTCCGGCGCGACGCTGATCTTGTCGGGCATGCCAGACCCCTCGGCCTTGATCTGCCTGGCTGTGATCTCGAGATCAGGGGCGAGGTACAGCCGCGGCACGGTACCCTGCGCCGGCAAGGCAAGCGGAAGCATCGAAAGCAACAGCGCGCGCGAATGTTTCATCAGCCTCATGTGCGAGACGTGCCCTGGTAGCATCACCGCGCCTAAACTGCATCGATACCCCGGGCTCGGCCAGCGCTATCGTCCGCAATCACCGATCGCCACATTCCACGCATGCCTGAATTCATCGCCCTGTGACCGACCTTCACGCCGTCGCGCTCGAAGCGCTGCGTATCAACGGCTTCACGCCCACGCTCGACGCCGCGTCCAGGGCGGAACTCGCTGCGCTACGGCCGTCCGTCGATACGATCGGTGCGCGCGACCTCCGCGCCCTTCTCTGGAGTTCCATCGACAATGCGGAGTCGAAGGATCTGGACCAGATCGAGTTCGCCGAGGAGCTTCCGGACAAGGCGAACCGGCTGCTGGTGGGGGTCGCGGATGTGGACGTGCTTGTGACGCGCGGTTCCGCGCTGGACCAGCACGCAATGGCGAACGCGACATCGGTCTACACCGGTGTCGACGTATTTCCCATGCTGCCCCGCGAAGTCTCGACGGGTCTCACGTCGCTGAACCAGGGCGCTGAGCGTGTCGTGCTCGTCATCGAGTTGGTGCTGAATGCCGACGGCACGCTTCGATCACACGATGTCTATCGCGCCCTGGCCACGAACAGGGCCAAGCTGGCGTACGATAGCGTCGGTGCCTGGCTCGAAGGTCGGGGACCCGTGCCGTCTCTCGTCGCCCAGACTCCGGGGCTCGAGGCGCAGCTCTGGTTGCAGGACCGCATCGCGAGCCAGCTCAAGGCGCAGCGACAGAAGGCGGGGGCGCTGGAGTTCGAGACCATCGAGGCGACAGCGCTGGTGCAGAACGGAAAGGTCCAGTCGCTGGCGGTCACACGAAAGAATCGCGCGCGCGACCTGATCGAGGACTTCATGATCGCCGCGAATGTCGCAATCGCGCAGTATCTCGCGGAGCAGCAACGGTCAGCGATCCGGCGGGTGGTGCGTGAGCCCAAGCGGTGGAGCCGCATCGTGGACATCGCGGCAACGTACGGCATCACACTGCCCGTCGCGCCTGACGCGAAGTCGCTCTCCGATTTTCTCGCGATGCGGCGGCAGGCGGATCCGTTGCGTTTTACCGACCTCTCGCTCAGCATCGTGAAGCTGCTCGGTCCGGGGGAATATGTGGTGGACAAGCCGGGTCCCGCCGACGACCAGGGGCACTTCGGTCTGGCCGCGCACGATTACTCGCATGCCACGGCGCCCAACCGGCGGTATGCGGATCTCGTGACGCAGCGGTTGGTGAAGGCGGCCATCGCGAAATCTCCCGCCCCATACACGGACGACGAGCTGGTCGTGATCGCCGCGCATTGCACCGAGCGCGAGAATGCCGCGAATCGCGTGGAACGCACGGCGCGCAAGGCGGCCGCCGCCCTGCTCCTGGCCGACCGCATCGGTGACGTGTTCGACGCGATCGTGACCGGCGTGAACACGGACGGCACTTACGTGCGGCTGCTGTCGCCGCCGGCGGAAGGTCGCGTGATGAAGGGGGAAGCGGGTATGGACGTGGGTGAACGGGTGCGCGTGCGGCTCACGCGCACGGATGCCGCACGGGGATTCATCGATTTCGAGGGAGCGTAGTGGTTCACACCGGTTGCTCGATCGACGGGCTCTGCGGCGTGAACATTCTGGGACCTGATTCAGTGATATACAGGCAGTCCTCCAGCCTGATGCCGAATTCACCGTAGATCGCGATGGTGGGCTCGTCGCTGAAGCACATGCCGGGCTGGATGCGCGTGGTGTTGCCGCGCACAAAGTTCGTCCACTCGTGCCCATCCAGTCCGATGCCGTGGCCAGTGCGGTGCGGCAGGCCCGGCACTCTGTAGTCCGGCCCGAAGCCGGCGGCCGTGATGACCTTCCGCGCCGCAGCGTCTACCGACTCACACGTGGCACCCACCTGTGCGGCGGCGAGCGCCGCGGCCTGGGCGCGCTTCTCCACGTCCCACACGTCACGCTGACGCTGCGTCGGCGTGCCGAACACGCTCGTGCGCGTGATGTCTGACACGTAGCCTTCCTACGTGCAGCCGGCGTCGATGAGCACCACGTCGCCGTCGCGCAGGCGTTGCGGCTGCACACTGCCATGCGGGAATGCGGAATACTTGCCGAAGGTGACGAGGGCGCCGTCCGCAATGCCGCCGAGCTTTCGCGTTGCATCCGCCACGGTGGCGCCTACGTCGCGGGTGGTCATGCCCTCCTTGAGCGCATGCATCGCCGTACCGATCGCCTGGAGCGTGATGTCGTTGGCCTGCTGCATCAGCGCGATCTCCGCCGCCGACTTGATCATGCGACAACCCGCGGTCACCGGTGTGGCGCTCACGAACTGCGCCGACGGCAGCGCCTGGCGAAGGCCATCGTAGATGAAGAAGCGCAGCCGCTCCTCGATGCCGATGCGGCGCGTGGCCTTGCGGTCGCGAAGGATGTCGGCGATCACCCGGTACGGGCTGTCGTCCTCCTGCCACGCACGCACGTCTGTCGAGAACTTGATGAGCTCGCGCGCCCTCGCCTCCTCGAATCCCGGCGTGACCCACGCCAGCTCACCGCGCGCGGGGATGACGACGGCGAACGTGCGCTCGCTGTTCCCCCAATGCACGCCGGTGTAGTAGAACATGCTCGTGCCGCCCTCGAGCACCATGGCGTCGATGCCGTTGTCGATCATCATGCGGCGCGCCTTCTCTATGCGCGCGCGACGCTCCTCGTCCGTAATGGGCGCGGCAACCGTGCCCTGGCTGGTAGACCCGATCGCGAGTGCACCACGGGGGTCGAGTAGGCCGCCACCCGTGCCAGCAAGGGCGCCGAGGGAAAGGGCGGAGCGGGTTATGAACTGTCGGC
>JACMOE010000176.1 GCA_014378185.1 Gemmatimonadaceae bacterium
AATCCGTATCGCAGCCGGTATTCGATGAAGAAGCCAGCGGCGTCGAACCACATCAGTCGCACGCACCCCAAGCTGGTGCACAGGTATGGGCCCTATGAGTGGATGGACCCGGGCGAGCCCGCGGTGCGAAAGCTGACGGAAGATGTCGTCCTCGATCTTGTGCGACGCTATGACATCGATGGCGTCCACATGGACGACTACTTCTATCCATACCCCGAGACGCAACGGGTGCGACGGAAGGTGAAGGAGATCCCCTTTCCGGACGACGCCACGTACAAGCGATACAGGCGCGGCGGCGGCACCTTGTCGCGCGACGACTGGCGTCGGCATAACGTGGACCTGCTCGTGAAGGAGCTGAATGACGGTGTGCACGCCGTGAAGCCGTGGGTGCGGTTTGGCGTGAGCCCGTTCGGCATCTGGCGGCCCGGCCATCCCGCGTCCGTGCGTGGGCTGGACCAGTATGCCGTGCTCTACGCCGATGCGAAGAAGTGGCTCAACGAAGGCTGGGTGGATTACCTCACACCGCAGCTGTACTGGGCGGTGGACAAGCCCGAGCAACGGTACGACCAGTTGCTGCGGTGGTGGGTGGGCGAGAATCTCTTCGGGCGTCACATCTGGCCCGGCAACTACACGGGCAAGGTGGCCTTCACGAATTCGTCGGCATGGCGGACGGACGAGATCCTCGAACAGATCCGGCTCACACGCGCGCAACCGGGCGCCACGGGCAACGTGCACTTCAGCATGAAGGTCCTCCAGCAGAACCCCGACCAGCTCGTCGAGCGGCTCCAGCGCGAGGCGTACGCGGCACCGGCGCTCGTTCCCGCGTCGCGGTGGCTGCCGTCGTCGGGCTATTCGGCGCCAGTGGTGGCGACGCGCATCGACACACGCTCAGGCGATCGCGTGGTGGACTTGAGCCTCGCGAAGGCGGTGCCCAACGGTCCGTGGCTGTGGGCCATCCAGACGCGCACGGACGCCGGATGGAGGACGGAGATCGTTCCGGGGGTGGAACACACGCACGTGGTGGCGCCGCGCGGCAGCGTGCAGCCCACGGAGATTCGCGTGCGCGCCGTGGACCGCGTGGGCAACGCGAGCGCGGAGACGCGACTCTCCACGCAGCGGTGATCCGGCGCGTGCTCAGAGGGCGTCGAGCACTGCCGACGGGAGGAAGCGCGGCGGCACGCGCAGCCGCGTGGCCTGCTCGTAGGCATATGCCAATTTGAGCAGCGTACCCTCGCTCCATAGCCCGCCCATGAACGTGATGCCCAAGGGCAATCCGCGTGTATAGCCCATCGGCACGGTGATGGCCGGATAGCCGGCGACCGCGCTCGGCGACGTGCTGCTCGCGCCCGACGGATCGCCATTCGCGAGGTCGATCAATGCCGGCGCCCCTTGCGTGGGCGCGACGATCGCATCGAGCCGATGCTTGGCGAGCGTGGCATCGAGGCCCTTCACGCGCGCCAGCCGGCCACATGCCGCAAGCGCCTTCCGGTACGCGGGACTCGTCAGGGGTCCCTTCTTCGCCGCCATCTCGAAAATCTCCTGCCCGAAGTACGGCATCTCCTCGCGCGCGTGCGCGCGATTGAATGCGATGAGGTCATCCATCGTGCGCACGCGGGCTCCGGCTGGCAGCGTAGCGAGATATGCCTGAAGGTCCGCCTTGAACTCGAACAGCAACACCTCGAACTCCGCGTCGTCGAATTGGCCGGCGGTGGCGATGTCGGCGGGGTCGATGATCACCGCGCCCCGCTCCTTCATCACGCCGAGTGCAGTTTCGAAGTGCGCGTCCGCAGCGGGGCTGTAGCCCGTGTATTTCTTTCGCGCCACGCCAATGCGTGCGCCCTTCAATCCATCCGCGTCGAGGAAGCGCATGTAGTCCGTGGGCAGGTTGCGCGGTGCCTTTGCCGTTGCAACGTCCCCTTGATCTGCACCAGTCAGTACACCAAGCAGGATCGCCGCGTCAGTGACGGTTCGCGCCATGGGCCCTGCGGTGTCCTGCGTGTGCGCGATGGGGATGATGCCGCTGCGGCTCACGAGGCCGATGGTGGGCTTGAGGCCCACGAGCGAGCATGCCGCGGCGGGCGACATGATGGATCCGTCTGTCTCGGTGCCCACGGCCACAGCGCAGTAGCTGGATGCCGCCGCTCCCGCCGATCCGGAGCTGGAACCCGACGGCGTTCGATCCAGGGCATACGGATTCCTCGCTTGCCCACCTCGACCCGACCAACCGCTCGACGAGTGCGTGGAGCGAAAGTTGGCCCATTCGCTGAGGTTCGTCTTGCCGATGATGATGGCGCCAGCGGCTCGGAGCCGTTCGACGATATGCGCGTCACGCGCGGGCCGGCTGCCTTCGAGGGCAAGCGAGCCAGCGGTGGTCGTCATGCGGTCTGCCGTGTCGATGTTGTCCTTCACGAGCACCGGAATGCCATGCATCGGCCCGCGCAGCTTGCCCGCCTTTCGCTCGGCATCGAGTGTATCGGCGATGGCGAGTGCATCGGGGTTGGTCTCGATGACGTAGTGCAGCGAAGGACCCTGATGGTCGAGGGACGCGATGCGATCGAGGTATTGCTGGGTGATCGCGCGTGCCGAGTAGTTGCCGCTCTTCATGCCGGCGGAGAGGTCGGCGATGGACTGCTCCTCGATGGCGAACGGCGCGGCGACATTCAGCGCGCGGGCGGGTTGCGCCGATGCACGCTGGCCAGGGATCGCGGCCGCGGCGGGGATCGTCGCGGCGGTACCAACGAAGTCGCGCCTGGACAGGAAAGTATCGGTGGTGGTGCGGTGCATGGTTACTTGGAGGAGAGATGGGGGCGCAGCGCGGTGCGGTCGATTCGCGTCGCGGCTTCCTGGTCCAGCGTGAACGTCATTTTCTCGGTGCGTGCCATACTCCTATCCATAACTGCGCACGTACTGCCCTGACATGCACGTGGCGCCCTCAACGAGCAACCAGCGTACCGTCTGCGCCGAGAAAGTGCTAGTATTGCGGCATGCCGTCCCCTGCGAGCCGGGCACGTCCCGGAATCAGGTCACTTCTTCTACCCGCAATGCGCGAACTTCTCGACCAGCTGACGGAACATCTCGGCGATCGGTATCGCATCGAGGGTGAGTTGGGCCGCGGCGGAACGGCCGTCGTCTACCGGGCACGCGACGTTCGACTGGGTCGCATCGTGGCGATCAAGGTATTCGACCCGGAATTGCTCGGCGTATTTGGCGTCGAGCGCTTTGTACGCGA
>JACMOE010000177.1 GCA_014378185.1 Gemmatimonadaceae bacterium
ACGCCCACCTTGCGTGCGCGACGTCCCGACAAGGTGGCGCGCGCGTCGTCCGGCGAACGCTCGCGCGGACCGCCAGCGAAGATCACCCCCAGATAGGTGGCGCCGGCGGCGTCGGCGAACTCGGCGTCCACGGCGCGCGTGAGGCCGCAGATTTTCACCTCAGCTGGCACGCGGCCTCCTTGGCACGGCGGCAATCGCCCGCGTCGCTGCAACGGGCTCGGCCGCGGCCGAGAGGCTCGACCCTACGAGCACCGCGTCTGCCCCGACGTCCGCATAGCGCTCGACGTCTGCCGGGGTATTCACGCCGCTCTCCGCGATGGCGATGATCGCGGCGGGTATCAGCGGGATGAGCCGGTCCGACGTCGCCGGATCGATGAGCAGCGTCTCCAGGTCCCGGTTGTTCACCCCCACCATGTCGGCGCCCTCGCTCAGGGCCAGCTCCAGCTCCGCTTCGTCGCGCACCTCCACCAGCAGTTCCAGGCCCAGGGACCTGCCAGTCTCCATCAGGTCGCGCAGCCGTTCCGGCGACACGGCGCGCACGATGAGCAGGGCGGCCGAGGCGCCGAGCGCGCGGGCTTCGAGCAGCTGGATGGGAGCGACGTGAAAGTCCTTCTTGAGCACCGGCAGGGCGACGGCGTGGCGCACGGCGATGAGGTCATCGGTGGAGCCGCCAAAGTAGGCGGGCTCGGTGAGGATGCTCACACCCGCCGCTCCTCCCCGCGCGTAGCGCTCGGCCTGCTCCACGGCGTTCAGCCCTTCCGCGATGGCGCCCTTGGAGGGTGAGCGGCGCTTGACCTCTGCGAGCAAGGCAACCGTTGGACGGCGGAGCGCTTCACGCAGTGAGGGTGTCGTCGTGGCAGAATCGCACGCGCGCTCGAGCGCGCTTCGGCGTGATTCCATGTCATGCGCACGGCGGCTTGCCTCGGACACGATGGTGCCGAGCGTTCCCGCGGGGTGGGTCCAGGGAGAAAATGCTTGCACTTCGGGGCTTATTCGGTTAAGCTTTTCGGGGGTTGTTCGGGCAGCACCGCTGCCGCCTGTCCGGGCGGTCGTGTCATTCCTCGTAGGAGCAGCCATGCCGCTGACGAAGCGCCAACGCGAGATTCTAAACTACCTGACGCTCTACTCGGAGCAAAACGGCTATGCGCCGAGTTTCGAGGAGATTGCGGAGAATTTCAGCTACAGTTCGCTCGCCACTGTTCATGAGCACCTGAGCAACCTCGAGCGCAAGGGATTCATCAAGCGTTCGTACAATGAGAGCCGGGCCATCGAGATCCTGCCCAGCGACATCATGCCCAAGGCCATCGAGCTGCCATTGCTCGGCGCCGTGGCGGCGGGTGTCCCCATCGAGGCCATCGCGCATCAGGAGACCATCGCGGTGCCGGATTCGTTCGTTCAGCGCGGCGGCAATCATTACGTGCTTCGCGTCCGCGGCAACTCGATGATCGAGGAGCAGATCCGCGACGGCGATTTCGTGGTGGTGAATGAGCGCCAGCGCGCGGACAACGGGGAAATGGTCATCGCGATGCTGCACGGCAACTCGGCCACGGTCAAGAAGTTCTATCGCGAAAAGGACGGGCGCATCCGGCTCCAGCCTGCGAATGAGGAGATGGCGCCGATGTATGTGCACGAGAACGACATCACCATCCAGGGCATCGTGGTTGGGGTGATGCGGCGGTATTAGTTGTACGGCGTTTGGGGTTTGAAGGGCGTTGAGCGTTGTTTACGCGGATCCACGCGAATCGCATGGCGAGGCGGCATACTTGCTGTTCTGGCGGGCCAAACAATGGCGCCTTGTCATGTGAGTTGATGGGTTGCCGTGAAGTAATCAGCCTCAAGTGGTTTGAATTCGCGTGGATTCGCTGGATTCGCGTGGATTCGCGTTGAATCCGCACAACGCCTTCAGCAACGCCTTCGGCAACGCCTTCACGTCGCGCCCAACAATCCACCTTGCGTAGCCCGCAAGCGCTCCAACGCCCGCAGCCCCGCCCCATCAACGAGTCCCGCACGGGCAGCGTCAATTGCGTCGCCGTAGTCCCGCGGCCCGCCGGGCGACACATAGAGCCCCGCCGCCGCATTGAGCACAACCGCAGCCGTGGCAGTGGCGGGCGCCGAGCCATCGAGCACCGCTATCACCGCCGCGGCATTCTGCGCCGGCGGTCCACCCTCCAGTTCCGCCGCATCGCCAGCGCGGAAGCCGTAGTGCGCTGGATCGATGGTCCACTCCCGTATCGCACCGTCGCGAATTTCCACCACGTGCGTAATGCCCAAGGGAGAAACCTCGTCCATCCCGGGCTCGCCATGCACCACCAGCGCGTGCACAGTGTCAAGCGCGCGGAGCGCCCCGGCAATGAGCTGCACGCGCTTCGCATCGGCGACGCCCACCACCTGGCGCCCTGCCCCGGCGGGATTCGCCAGGGGGCCCACGATGTTCATCACGGTGGGAATCGCCAACTCGCGCCGCACCGGTCCCACGTGCCGCATGGCGGGGTGCATCAGCGGCGCGAACATGAACACGATCCCCGCCACGCGCAGGGCATGTTCCATGACCTCGACACTCACCTCCACCGGCACGCCGAGTGCCTCCAGCACGTCGGCGCTGCCGCACTGTGACGTGAATGACCGGTTGCCGTGCTTCGCGACCCGCACCCCGAGACCGGCCACGAGGAGCGCGGCGGCGGTGGAGATGTTGAACGTCCCGATCGTGCCGCCGCCGGTGCCGCAGGTATCCACCAGGTCGGCCGGGGCATCGGCGTGCAGGCGCACCATCGCACCGCGCAAGGCGTCCGCGGCGCCCGCCACCTCGTCCGTCGTCTCGCCCTTGACCCGGAGGCCGACCAGCAGCGCGGCCACCTGCGCCTGCGTCGCCTCACCCTGCATCACGGCACCGAACGCCGCGCGCGATTCCGCCTCGCTCAGCGATGCGCCCATGGCCAGTTGACGAATGGCGTGCTGGATGGGCGGCGCGGCGCTAGCTGACACTGAGCGTCTCGAGCATCCGGTCCGGCAGGCGCGCCTGGGTGGCGACAAGAGAGATCACGAGGCCAAGCAGCCGGACGCGCTCCACGTCCTCTTCCACGAAAATGCCGTGCATGGCGCGATTCGCCAGATTCACCACCCCCACCAGCGCGCCGTGGTACACAAGCGGAAAGCTGATGAATGACCCGGTGGTGAAGAACTCGTCGCGAATGAGGGGATGATGTTTCGCCTCGGCCACATCCTGCACGAGCAGTGGCGATCGTGTCGCGGCCACCTTGCCCGCCACACCCTCGCCAAACCGGACGCGATACCCCATGGGCACATTGGGAGGTATGCCCCTGGCCGCCGCGAGAAACAGCGCGTGCTCGTCCGGCACGTGCAGCAGGAGCGAGCACCGCTGGGCGCCCATGTCGTCCCCCACCAGCGTGAGCAGCCCATTCACCATGTGCGCGGGGTCGTCGGTGGCTGCGTCGAGGCTCAGCACGCGATCGATGAGGTAGATGGTGCGCGTCTTCTGGCGCAGCGTCTCGCTGCGGCGATGCAGTTCGATGTGCGCCATCTCGAGTTGTTCCACGGCCGCACCCACCGTTGCCTCCACGGCATCGGCCCGCTTGGTGGCGCGACGCGCGTCTTCCGTCCACCGCGCCACCTCGCGCTCGAGTGTGACGAGACGCTCGGGGTCACTTGCATCAACGACGCCGGCGGCCTGGAACAGCCGCTGCTCGAGGAGACCCAGCTTCCGTTCGTACTCTGCATGCACCCTCTGCGTGACGTCCTCGAGCGTCCGCACCGCCTCTTCACGCGCCTCCCGCTCGGCGAATCTCGCGTACGCCAGGTCGAAGAGCGCGGCGGAGGGCGCGAGCCGCTCGGACGAGCGCGTGCCGAAGAACTTGCGCGTCTCGTAGAGCACGATGATGGCCGACAGCTGGCCCTCGAACCGGACACCGCGCAAGGAGAGCCACCCCGCTTCCGCCAGCTTCTCAAGGGCGAACACGGGGGCGAATTCATCCGAGTGATCACCAAAATCCACGAAGCTGCCTGCCGCCGCCACTGCAATGCGTTCGCGCGTGGGCAGGTGATCGAAGGTGGTTTCCAGCCGCGTGCGCGTAACGGTGTCGCCCGTGGGAGTGAGGCGATCCACGAGCATGCCGTGGCGCGCATCGAAGCGCACCAGGGCAATCTGCGCGAACCGGTCGACTTCCGTGAGCGCGTCGGCAAGCGCGAGCAACGCGGCGTCGATGTCCGGCGCAACGCTGAGCGCGTGAGCGAGCGTGGCGAGCGTGCGAGGGGGCATCCGGCGAGGTAGGGAAGCACCGTCCGCGAGACGCGGCGGAGGGGGAAAGGGTCCGGGACGCGGCCGCGAAGTCAATCGCATCCAGCCGCCCCAGAGCAAGATACGCGATCACGCGCGCCGCACGAGTGATCGGGCCTGGATTGCTTCACTCTCAAGGCACCGCGGATAGTTTTGACCGCAACCCCGACTCGCACGCTCCAGCTCGTGTTGCACTATGACGGAACGAGCTTCAGTGGATGGCAGCGGCAACCAGACCGGCGCACCGTCCAGGGTGTGCTCGAGGGCGCGCTGGCGCGGCTGTGCGCCGCTCCGGTAGCGGCGCTCGGGTCGGGCAGGACGGACGCAGGGGTGCATGCGCGCGGCCAGTCGGTGGGCGTGCGCGTGCCGGAGCGATGGAGCGCGGTGGCGCTTCGACGCGCCCTGAATGCCATCCTGCCACACGACATGTGGGTCGCCGCTGCCCATACCATGCACGAGCACTTCCATGCGCGATACAGTGCGACATCACGGCGGTATAGCTACTACGTGGGCACGGATGACGCCGCGGCGTCCCCGTTCCGGCGTGGCACCGAATGGGCATTGGCCAAGCCGCTGGACCGGACTGCCCTCGACGCCGGCGCCGCCCTCATCGCCGGAGAACACTGCTTCCGCGCCTTCGCCGTTCGCGGCACCGCGCCGCCGGACGACGAGCATCGCTGTCGCATCATCGAGGCGCGCTGGCGCGACCGGGACGGCGGGCTGGTCTTCGAGATCGAGGCCAACCGCTTCCTCCATCACATGGTGCGCTTCCTCGTGGGCACCAT
>JACMOE010000178.1 GCA_014378185.1 Gemmatimonadaceae bacterium
ACGGTGAGGCGATGACGGGTTGGGTAAAGACGGTAATGGAATCCTTCGTGGCGCTGGTAGTGCGGGCCGGCAGCTGCGTGAGCAGCAATGAGGCGCGGATCACCGTGACCGAATCGAGGACGCTGGGCGGAATGTCGAATCGCAGGTACGACCGCGCACCGGCGAGGCCGCCCACGATGAACCGTCCAACGGGCGGTGCCGGCAGCCTGCCCTTCACCACCACCGGGAAGAACCGGAAGGCGGCTTGCTGGTACAGCTCCCTGGGGGGCGTGACGGACGAGGGGAAGAGCGTGTCCGGCTTCACCGTGGTATCGGACGAGGCGCGATATCGAATGCGCGGCGGAAAGGCCGTTCCGAGGATGCGCAGCCTGGCACCATTTCCGGAGGTGGTGCCCCGCACCTGAAGCCCAATGCGCAGGCGCAGCGTGTCCTTGATCTTCGCGAACAGCGCCGCGTTGTCCAGCGTGAGCCGCACGGTGTCCGTGCCGACATCGGCGGCGGCATATGTGCGGGAGCCGATGAGGCGGCTTGCACGGTACAGCGGCGCGATTGTGGCCGTCAGTGTGTCCGTGGCACTCGTGTCGATGTCGAAGGCATCGATGGTGAACGGCCTGACCGGCTTGACCACGCTCGTGTCGATCAGGAAGATCAGCGTGGCACTATCCACCTTGCGAATCAAGCTGTCGGACGCGGCTCCAGTGATCTGGTAGCGCGTCTTGAGCGTGTCGTAGTGCAGGCCGATACGGACGTCGGCAGTGTCACCCAGCGCCAGCAGGGTGAAGTCCCTGGTTTCGCCCTGGCGCGGAAAGCCGATGAACGTGGAGTCCAGCACCACGGCAGCCGTGAGGATGGTGTCGCGCAGCGCGGCGCTTTCGTCCACGCAGAGCGTCGGGCAGCCGAGGGAGCCCGTCACCTGCTCGGAACACGCGGTGAACGTACCAACGAACAGGAGCACGGCGAACGCGCTCCGGAGAATCCGATCAGACACTACGTACACTCCGTCCGTCGACGCGAGGGCGCACTACGGGCGCCCCAACGACATGGGGGTAAAGGCCTGGGGAAGAAGATCCGACATGGACCACTGTGCCTCCGCGCCGCCGCGCGTGACACTCCGCACCTCGAGCTGCGGGGCAAACTCCATCAATACCTGCCGGCAGATACCGCACGGTGGTGTGGGCGACTCTGCTTCTGTGCAGATGACGATGGCCACGAAATCACGTACACCACGCGCCACCGCCGCGGCCACCGCGGCCCGCTCGGCACACAACCCGGCGGGATACGACGCATTTTCGACATTGCATCCCTCGGTCACGCTGCCATCAGTGCCGAGGAGCGCTGCGCCCACACGGAATCCCGAGTAAGGCGCGTAGGCGTGGCTCATGGCGGCGGCGGCGCGCTCGCGCAGTATCACCCCCTCGCGCGAATCCGCCGAGGGCACGCGAGCGAGGTTCGTTGTCATGCGCCGCGCTCCAGGGCGGGCAGGAACGACTGGCCGTGGCCGCGAAACGGGACGTTCAGCCATTCTCCAACCGTAGCGCCAAGATCCGAGAAGGTCTCGCGCACGCCCAGCGGAACGGTGCGCACGGGCGGACCGGCCACGAGCAGCGGCACGCACTCGCGCGCGTGATCGCTCGAGCCCGTCGTGGGGTCGTTGCCGTGGTCCGCCGTGATGAACAGTAGGTCGTCCTCTTTGAGAGCGGCGCGAATGGCCGGCAGTGCGTCGTCGAACTGGCGCAGGGCGCGCTCGAAACCGGCCGCATCGCCTCGGTGGCCGTATAGAGTGTCGAAATCTACAAGGTTGGCGAACAGCAACCCACCCTGTGCGCCAGAAAGCCACTCCATGATGCCCCGAATGCCCTCCGCATTGTCGGCCGTGTGGCGCGACCGGATACCACGTCCCGCAAAGAGGTCGTCCACCTTGCCCACGCCGGCACGCGGCACGCCCGCCCCAGCCAGCGCGTCGAGCAACGTCTCGCCAGGGGGCGCAAGCGAGTAGTCGCGGCGGTTGGCCGTGCGCTCGTATGAGCCTGCGGTACCGGCAAATGGCCTGGCGATCACGCGCGAGACGTCGTGCGGCGCCACGAGCATGTCGCGTGCAATTTCGCAGGCGCGGTACAGTTCCGCGAGCGGAATGATTGCCTCGTTGGCCGCGAGCTGGAACACCGAGTCGGCGGACGTATAGACAATCCACTCGCCCGTTCGCTCCTGCTCCGCGCCGAAGCGATCGACGATTTCCGTGCCGCTCGCGGGCACGTTGCCCAACACACCGCGCCCCGTGGCAGCGATGAACGCATCGATCACGTCGAGGGGGAATCCGTTAGGGTAGGTGGGAAAAGGGCGGGCCAGATGCAGCCCGGCAATTTCCCAATGACCCGCCGTGCTGTCCTTGCCAGCCGACGCCGGGCACATGCGGCCCCACGCGGCTTGTGGAGCAACGGAGGGCGAAACGCCCTCGATCGGAGCAACATTACCGAGGCCAAGCGCCTCGAGATTGGGGAGCGACAGTCCGCCGCGATTGCGCGCGAGGTTACCGAGCGTGTCGCTGCCGACATCGCCATAGGCCGCTGCGTCGGGCGCCGCGCCCACGCCGACACCATCGAGCACCAGGATCACGGCACGGTGTCTCATGCCCGGCCGCCGGCAACGGCGTCTCGATAGCGACGCGGCAGACGGAGGCGCAGCCCGGTGAGGATCTCGTACGGCGAAATATCGCTCGCCTGTGCCAGCTCGCCGACAGTGATCACGTCTCCCGCATCCTCACCCAGCAGGGTCACAAGGTCGCCGAGCGCGGCGTCGGTGCCAGTCACGTCGAACATCGTCATGTCCATGGTCACGCGGCCAGCCACCGGAACCCGCACGCCACCCACCAATGCCGACCCGCGATTGCTGAGCCCGCGGCGGTATCCGTCGGCGTACCCCACGGGCACCGTTGCGATCCGCCGCGGACCCACGGCCTTCCATGTGGCGTCGTAGCTGACCGTTTCGCCGTCAGCCACGGTGCGCAATTCCACGATGCGCGCGCGAAGGCTGGCAACAGGCTCGGGCCGGATGGCGCCGCCCTCGAAACCCGGCACGCCGTACAGGAAGATGCCAGGTCGCACGACAGTCCATGGCGACGGCGAGCGGCGCTCCACCGCCGGCCCGTTCTCGCAATGCACCATAAATGGGCGCTGCGGAAGCGCGGCCAGCACCTCCGCAAATCGACGCTCCTGCACATCTCGACTTCCATCGTCCAGCTGGGCCGAATGGAAATGCGTGAACACGCCCTGCGGCGCCGCGCGCTCGAACAGCGCACGATGCTCGCCCACCTGGTGCCAGGGCATGCCAGCGCGGGACATGCCGGTGTCCACCTGCAGCTGCCATGGCCGGCCCGTGCGCACCCACGATTCGATCACCGCCGGATCGCCCAACGCGGGAGTCAGATCCGCCCGACGCAGCGCGTCGATCTCCGTGCGCAGAATGGGCGTAAACACGATGATGGGCCGAGTGATGCCGCCACGCCGCAGCTCGTCGCCTTCGGTCACGGTGGCGACGCCGTAGCCCCATGGATTCAGGGAATCGAGGGCCAATGCGGCGCGCAGTCCTCCAATGCCATAGCCATCGGCCTTGACCATTGGCACGAGCGGGACGCCGGCGCGAGCCGCAAGGGCGGCCCCATTGCGGCGCAACGCGCCCAAGTCGACCTCGACCCAGGCGCGTGTCATCTGACGACGCGAGTAGCTATCATGTGCAGACTGAACAAGATACGAGGCCACCAGGACCGATGCAACCGAAGCCAGGACTCGAGGAAACGCTTGCGCTGATGAAGGACTTGCGCCGCCGGTGCGAATGGGATGCGGCGCAGACACATGAGTCATTGCGCCCCTACCTGATCGAGGAAGCGTACGAAGTTGACGATGCGATTCGCGCCGGCAACGACCACATGCTGCGGGAGGAGCTGGGCGACCTGTTGTTGCAGGTGCTCTTCCACAGCGTGGTCGCAGAGGAACGTGGTGCGTTCGACTTCACGGACGTGGCAGAAGGTTTCCTTGCCAAGATGAAGTCGCGTCATCCGCACCTTTATGAGGGCGGCGAACGGCAGAGTTGGGAGGGGATGAAGGCCCGCAAGCGCGAGAGTATCGTGGACGGGCTGCCAGTGGACCTTCCTGCCCTGCACCACGCGTTCCGGCTCCAGGATCGCGCGGCCGGGGTGGGATTCGACTGGCCGGACGCTCAGGGCCCAGCCGCCAAGGTGGAGGAGGAGCTGGCGGAAGTGCGGGCCGAGGTGGCGCGCGGCGCGGTGTTGTCAGGTACCGGGGTGC